>JBILCE010000066.1:0-5721 GCA_044353305.1 Paenibacillus sp. | reverse complement strand
AAGCAGGGCGGCGCTTGGGCTTATAAGCTTCCCGTAGTGCTAGTCCAAGATTTATACGAGAATGGTAAAAATCCGGCGAAGCAGTAAACTTATTCATCCCGAGTCAATTGCGACTCGGGATTTTTGTTGTTCGTATTGCGAACAGCTATCTTTTCAATATAGACTGAAGGTATCGATTTTGTATGGAGAGGATGAGGGTTGTCGAATGTTGCATGAACTCAGACAGTGGCGGCACGTATTCAAATTAGACCCAGATAAACCTTTGTCTGAAGAATCGCTTGAGAAGATATGCATGTCAGGGACCGATGCGATTATAGTTGGGGGTTCGTCCGGCGTTACCTTCGACAACACGGTGGAGCTCCTCTCTCGCATTCGTTGTTTTGAAGTTACTTGTGTGCTCGAGGTGTCGAGTGAGGAAGCACTTGTGCCTGGCTTTGATGGCTATTTAATTCCGGTTGTATTGAATTCGTCCGATCCCATGTGGATCACCGGACTTCATCATAAGGCAATTCGTGATTATGGAGCGATGATGAATTGGCGGGACATGGCTGCAGAGGGTTATGTCATTGTCAATCCGAGCTCGACAGCTGCGATTGTAACGGGCGCCCTACCGATTGCCGACGGCAAAGATTTAATTGCTTACGCGCGCATGGCGGACAAGCTGTTTCGGATGCCTGTTTTTTATGTGGAGTATAGTGGTGTGTTCGGCAATATGGAGTGGCTTCGGGCGGTTGCGCGGGTGTTGGAGGAAGCTCACTTATTTTACGGCGGTGGCATTGATGGCGCTGATAAAGCACATCAAGCACTAGAGGCAGGAGCCCACACGATCGTCGTTGGCAACATCCTATATGAAGATCTAGAGGCAGCCTTGAGTACAGTCACTGTGGCCAAAACACAATTTATCGGATAGAAACGGAAGTGTCTGACATGAATCCAATGGTAGATATACAACAAGCAGTCGCTAAGCTAAACCCGCAACAACGCCAAGCTGTCGAAGCTGTCGATGGTCCGCTACTTATTATGGCTGGAGCAGGAAGTGGCAAGACACGCGTACTCACGCACCGAATAGGTTATTTGATCGCATCAGGGAAAGCAGCGCCTTGGAACATTTTAGCGATCACGTTTACCAATAAGGCAGCGCGGGAGATGCAAGAACGCGTTGAAGCACTAGTCGGCGGGCCGGCCCGCGACATCTGGGTGTCGACGTTTCACTCTATGTGTGTACGCATCTTACGGCGCGATATTTCTCGACTCGGGTTTAACTCCAATTTCACAATTCTAGATTCAACCGATCAGTTATCTGTAGTCAAAAGCTGTCTCAAAGAGCTCAATATTGACGCAAAAAAGTTCGAGCCTAAAACGATACTTGCGGCGATCAGTAGTGCCAAGAACGAACTCTTAAAGCCTGAACAGGTAGAGGGTCGGATCGGGGACTATTTTCAGGGTATTGTGGCAAAAATTTATAAACTCTACCAGAAGAAGCTGCGAACGAACCAATCTCTTGATTTTGACGATTTGATTATGACGACGATCGAGTTGTTTCAACAGGTGCCAGAAGTGTTGGAATTTTATCAGAACAAATTTCAATATATTCATGTCGACGAATATCAGGATACGAACCGAGCGCAATATATGTTGTGCAAAATGATGGCTGATCGGCATCACCGCATATGCGTTGTTGGTGATAGCGACCAGTCGATTTATCGTTGGCGTGGTGCGGATATTACGAATATTTTGACCTTTGAAAAGGACTATCCGGAAGCGAAGACCATTTTGCTAGAGCAGAACTACCGATCAACTGGCCACATTTTGCAGGCTGCTAATCAAGTTATTGCCCACAACACGGGGCGTAAGGCAAAGAATCTTTGGACTAGTAAGGCAGAAGGAGAGAAGATTAAGCTATATCGTGGTGACTCGGAGCGCGAAGAAGGGTATTTTATCGTATCGGAGATAAAAAAGGGAGTCCAGCATGGTGCCCGCAATTATAGCGATTATGCGATTTTATATCGAACGAATGCACAATCCCGGGTTATTGAGGAAACGCTAATTAAATCAGATATTCCTTATCAAATTGTAGGCGGAATTAAGTTCTACGAGCGCAAAGAGATTAAAGATATTTTGGCTTATTTACGATTGGTTTCGAATCCAAATGATGATATTAGCTTTGCTAGGGTGGTCAATGAGCCCAAACGTGGTATCGGAGACACTACAGTGGAGAAGTTAGCTGAAGCTGCAGCGACGTGGGGAATTTCGATTTTCGAGGTGCTGAATAGCTTAGAACTACTCGACATAAGTGCCCGGACGAAGAATACACTAATGGCATTCCGTGATCTCATCATGAATTTGCACAACATGGTGGAGTATCTCTCTGTGACCGAATTAACTATGCAAGTGCTGGAGCTTACCCAATATCGAGTTGAGTTGGAGCGAGAAAACACGCTTGAAGGCCGAGCACGCGTTGAGAATATTGATGAGTTTTTATCGGTGACCCTTGAGTTTGAGAAGCGCAATGAAGACAAATCGCTGGTTTCATTTTTAACCGACCTTGCATTAATTGCAGATATTGATTCTATGGGTCAGGAACAGGGGCAGACGACAAAACAAGCAGTTGTTTTAATGACGATGCATAGTGCTAAGGGACTGGAGTTTCCTGTGGTATTCATCATTGGGATGGAGGAAGGCATTTTCCCACACAGCCGTGCATTCACCGACAACGATGAACTAGAGGAAGAGCGTCGACTTGCTTACGTAGGCATCACACGAGCCGAGGAGCAACTTTTCTTGACATGTGCAAGTATGCGGACCTTGTTCGGACGGACGAATTCGAATCCCCCGTCGCGGTTCCTTAAAGAGTTGCCAACCGAGGTCATGGAGGAAGAGTCACCAGCGCCCGATCGTTTCGTTCGTAGGATAGGGCCTTCTTCTACTTCCGTCATGGCTCCTGCGCGCCCGGCAAGTTCACGATCACCCGTTAAGCCGACTATCAATACCGTGTTGGATTACAAGAGTGGGGACAAAATATCTCATCCTAAATTTGGAACAGGCGTTGTCATAGCGGTAATAGGCAGTGGGGACGACACAGAATTGCAAATTGCCTTCCCAGCCCCGATCGGTATTAAGCGATTGCTAGCTAAATTTGCTCCGATTACGAAGATGTGAGGGGAAAATCATGACGGACTCGATGCAACGAATGAAGCAGTTGACTGACGAAATTAATCGGCACAACTATTTGTATTATACGCTCGATCAACCTCAAATCGCCGACCGGGAATGGGATCGCCTCTATGATGAGTTAGTAGCGCTAGAGCAGACAACGGGCGTTGTCCTGCCCGCTTCCCCGACTCGCCGTGTTGGTGGAGAATTGCTGAAGGGTTTCGAGGAGCACCGTCACCGTGCACGGTTATGGAGCTTGGACAAGGCGCAGAATCGATCCGACCTGATGGCTTGGTATGCCCGTGTTAGCAAGCTGGTCGAGCAGTATAACGCATTGAATCCGGATGATCCGTTACCGCCGCTCGCGTTTGTACTCGAATTAAAGTTTGATGGTCTGACACTTAACCTCACTTATGAGAATGGCGTATTGGTGCAGGCAGCTACCCGCGGAACAGGTGAGGTAGGCGAAGGTATTCTAGCCCAAGTGCGGACGATTCGATCGATTCCATTACAAATTCCTTATCAAGATGGATTAATCGAAGTGCAGGGTGAGGCCCTGATGTTCTTATCCGTGCTGGAGAACTACAACAAGACCGCGGCCGAACCGTTAAAAAATGCCCGTAATGCTGCTGCAGGTGCGCTTCGTAACCTGGACCCGCGTATCACAGGGGAGCGGCGTTTAGACGCTTTTATCTATAATGTGGGCTTTGCAGACCATTTGCAGTTTACCGATCATCGGGAGATGGTCGCTTTTTTGAAAAAAAATCAGTTTAAAGTGAATCCATACGTCCAGTTTCTGGATACCATTGAAGCGGTCGCTGCCGAATTAGACCGTATGGTCGATTTGCGCAAGGAAGTCGATTACTTAATTGATGGCGGCGTGGTCAAAATTAACGACATACGCACCCGCGAGGTGCTCGGCTATACGGAGAAATTTCCGCGTTGGGCGGTCGCTTTTAAGTTCGAAGCGGAGGAAGCGACGACTACCCTGCTGTCGGTATCGTGGGAAGTGGGCAGAACAGGCAAACTGACGCCTGTGGCGAAAGTGTCGCCTGTGGACTTGGCGGGGGTAACGGTGCAAAATTGCACGCTAAATAACATGGGCGATATCGAGCGGAAGAGACTCACCTTTGCACTCGGAACGGAGGTATTCATTCGTCGATCGAACGATGTTATTCCTGAAATTCTCGGAAAAGTAACGGACTTAGATGATGGTGCACCAATCACCATGCCCGACAATTGTCCGGCCTGCGGTTCAAAACTGGAGCAACGCGGGGCGCACGTCTTCTGCCCGAGCTCTTTAGATTGCAAGCCACAGCTGATTGGACGCATCACCCATTTTGCATCGCGTGATGCGATGGACATTGACTCGTTCAGCGTGGCTACGGCGGAGCAACTCTATGAAGAGTTAGGTGTGCGCGACCCGTCTGACCTGTATCGATTGGATTCCGATCAACTAATCAAGCTTGAACGATTTGGCCCAAAAAAGGCAACGAATCTAATTGAAGCTATTGAGAAAAGTAAGACTTGTTCGCTCGCCTCCTTTTTATTTGCACTAGGCATCCCTAATACGGGCAAAACGACCACCAAGGTGTTGGCAGAAGCGTTTGGCTCACTAGAGCAGCTTATTCAGGCATCACGGGAGCAACTTGTTCAACTACCGGATATTGGTGAGATCGTAGCGGAGAGCATAGTCTCATTCTTCACCGATCCCCGCATGCTAGCAAGTATTCAAGCGATGATTGAGCGGGGAGTGTCGCCATTTGTGGAAACGAAATCGGTTGCTGTGGCTAACACGGAAGGGTATTTTTTTGGTAAGACAATTGTCCTTACAGGCACGCTTCCAACAATGGGACGAGATGAGGCAACCAAACTCCTAGAAGCTGCTGGGGCCAAAGTAACCGGTAGTGTATCGAAGAAAACGGATGTCGTCATCGCGGGCGACAGTGCGGGCAGTAAACTAACCAAAGCACAGGAACTTGGTATTCGTATTATCGACAATGAAGACGAACTAAAACAATTGCTTCGTACAGACACCAGCCCAGATTGAACTTCATATGAATAAATGAACAGGAAATGGAAATCACAAGGTTAAGAGGAAAGGCTTTCGGACATACTAGTAGGAAAGAAGAAGGAAGAGAGGTGGATCCCATGGAGCCTATCGTCGATCATCCCAAATGTATGATTTGTGAGCAACAGAAGGAACAGGGCATCATGATCCTATCCGAATTTATCTGTGATGACTGTGAAGCCGAAATGGTGCATACCGATGTGAAGGATGAAAAATACCCGTTTTTTATCCGACAAATGCGGCGAATCTCGTTAAAAATGGATGCGTGATCTGCAGGGTTGCCACGTTTTTGGTATAGTAGAGGAGAGGGTGAAGGATCATCCTCTCTTTTTCCATTTACCAGGGGGGAACAATGGTGGATCAGCATAGGGCGCCTCTATTTGAACAAATGGCCAAGCACGATTCTCATAGATATAGTCGGTTTCATGTGCCCGGACATGCGGGCAAGGTGCCCTCGCAGGAAGATGAGCGTCGTTATTTCGAGTCGATTCGCAGAC
>JBILCE010000065.1:0-5739 GCA_044353305.1 Paenibacillus sp. | reverse complement strand
ACTTCCATGCCCTCTTCTTTGAGCGCTTGGCAAGCCTGTGTACCTGCATAGTCGAATTCTGCCGCTTGTCCGATGACAATTGGGCCAGAACCAATGACGAGAATTTTCTTTAGATCTTTATTTTTAGGCATGAGTCCATTCTCCCTTCTCTTAACGGTTTGACGATGCTGTGGTTGCAGTGAGCTGTTGCGATTCCACAAGTCGTTGCGCCTGCTTCGGCTGTTGTGGACGATCCACCTTAAATTGGCGAATCATGGATAAGAAATCGTCAAACAAGTAGCTCGAGTCAAAAGGACCCGGTGCCGCTTCCGGATGATATTGTACCGAGAAAGCCGCATGCTTAGCGTGTCGGAGCCCTTCGATGGTTCCGTCGTTGTTGTTGATATGGGTAACGACAAGCTCCGTCCCTTGAATGGAGTTATCCGTGACGGTGTAGCCGTGATTTTGCGAAGTGATGTAGCAACGATTCGACACGAGATCTTTAACCGGGTGATTCCCACCGCGATGGCCGAATTTCAGCTTATTCGTGTCAGCACCGCAGGCGAGCGCGAACAGTTGATGGCCAAGGCAGATGCCGAAGATTGGGATTTCTCCCAGCAGTTCTCGAATCGTCTCAACTGCGTGTGGCACGTCTTTCGGGTCGCCAGGTCCGTTGGAGAGCAAGATGCCGTCTGGCGCTAGGCGGCGAATTTGATCCGCTGTTGCATCATGAGGCACAACTACAACGTCGCAGCCGCGTTTCGTAAGGTCGCGGATAATGCCGCTTTTTGCGCCGAAGTCGACGAGAACGACGCGTTCTTTTAACCCTGGACAGTTGTATACACTTTTGGTTGACACTTTCGGTACTTGGTCTGTCATCAGCTTGCTTATACCAAGCAATTCTTGCAACTCAGCTAACGGTTTATTGGAGGTGGTTAGAATGCCCTTCATCGTTCCATAATGACGAAGCTTACGGGTCAGCATGCGGGTATCGATTCCACTGATCCCGACGATGCCGTATTCCTTCAACAGACTGCCAAGCGAATATTCTGCGCGCCAGTTACTTGGAACTTCCTCATGCTCGCGTACAACGAATCCATGAATGAATGGTCTCACCGATTCAAAGTCATCGCGGGCAATTCCATAGTTGCCGATTAACGGATACGTCATCGTAACGATTTGTCCACAGTAAGAAGGGTCCGACAGCACTTCCTGATAACCGGTAATCCCAGTGTTAAATACAACCTCACCCGTCGATTCACCTTCGCTGCCGAATGATTGGCCCACAAACAATGTGCCGTCTTCCAGTAATAATCTCGCTTGCATGCTCTTCGCTCCCTTATTCGTTAATTACGGTCATTTATTGCTGCCAAACGGTCTTTCCTGCTACTAACGTCCTTGTCGGCCAGCCTTTCAGCTTCCAGCCCTGGAACGGCGTATTGCGTCCCTTCGAAAGAAACTCAGAAGGATCTACTTCCTTCTCCGTTTCCAAATCAATAATGGTAAGGTCGGCGATGGCACCCGTCTCGAGCTTGCCCCATGGGAGCCCGAACACGTCTGCTGGTGCCTGGGTCATCTTGTCGAGCAAAAATGGAAGTGTCCATCTACCCGTGAGTACAAATTTTGTGTAGAGCAGTGGGAATGCGGTTTCGAAGCCGACGATGCCGAATGGTGCCAGCTGCATGCCTCGCGCCTTTTCTTCTTGGCTATGTGGCGCATGGTCAGTGACGATCATGTCGATCGTGCCATCCTCTAACCCTTCGATACAAGCTTGTACATCGCGAGGGGTGCGGAGAGGTGGGTTCATTTTCCAATTTGCGTCCATGGAGTCTGGCATATCCTCATCGGCTAAGAGCAGATGATGCGGACACACTTCAGCTGTCACTTTCACGCCTACTTGCTTGCCGAGTCGGATGAGCCGAACGGACTGTTCCGTGCTGACGTGGCACACATGGTAATGCACTCCCGTTGCTTCAGCTAGCAAAATATCGCGTCCCACATGAATCGCCTCGGACTCGTTCGGGATCCCGGGTAGCCCATGTTTGCGGGCAAATGCCCCTTCGCTTACGGCACGCCCTTCGACTAACGTGTTGTCTTCGCAGTGTGCAATGATCGGCAGGCCGAGTGCGGCCGCTTTGGCCATCGCGTCCTTCATCATTTGGGCGCTTTGCACCCCAACGCCATCGTCCGTGAATCCGATAGCGCCAGCCTGATGTAGCGCTTCGAAGTCGGTCAGTTCGCGACCGATCTCGTTCTTCGTGATGCAGCCGTAAGGAAGCACCCGAACACCATTGCCTTCTGTGGAAGCTTTGTTCACTATGTATTGGACGGTTTCCGGCGTATCAATCGTTGGACGCGTGTTGGGCATGCAAGCTACTGTCGTGAAGCCGCCTCGTGCCGCAGATGCTGTACCTGTCGCTATCGTTTCTTTATGCTCGAAGCCTGGTTCGCGTAGATGAACGTGCATATCAATTAGTCCGGCTGATACGAGTTTGCCTGATGCGTCAATCACTTCATGACTGGACGTGTCGGTCGGTTGTTCAGTCTGAATCGTATGAATAATGCCTGCTTCAATCAAAAGGTGTTGCTTGTTCAATTGGCCCTGCTTGTCTATTACAACGCCGTTTAGGATCCATGTTCCCATTTTGCTGCCTCCGTTCCATGCATTTTTTAAGAAAGAGCTCGTTCGATGACCGACATCCGGATAGGGACGCCGTTACCGATTTGGGCGAAAATTTTTGATTTCTCACACTCTACCAACTCGTCGACAATTTCGACATTGCGGTTGATTGGGGCAGGATGCATGATGATCGCATGTGGCGCCATCTTATTCGCTCGTTCAACGGTTAATCCGTAAGCGGCCTGGTATTCTTCTCGTGTGTTGAAAATGGAACCTTCATGACGCTCCAATTGAACGCGTAGCATCATGACTACATCCGCTTTCAGCGCTTCTTCCATCGAGACGTACGGCGCATACTCTGCGAGTTCAGGCGCTTGCATATTTGTCGGTGCGCAGAAGACCACCTTGGCCCCCATGGTCGTCAGCCCCCACAAATTCGAGCGAGCGACCCGGCTATGCTGCACGTCCCCGATGATGGCAACCGTCAACCCTGCGATGTGGCCAAAATGTTTACGCATCGTATACATATCGAGCAACGCTTGCGTCGGATGCTCGTTACTACCATCTCCTGCGTTCAGGAGGGGAATTTTCACCTTCTCGGCAAGTTCCTGGAGCACCCCGTTCGGTTTGAGCCGAATAACGCCTGCGTCAACGCCCATCGATTCCAACGTGCGGACTGTATCGTAGATCGACTCGCCCTTCTCTAAACTCGATACCGCTGCTGAGAAGTTTAACACCTGTGCGCCAAGTCGCTTCTCCGCTAGCTCGAATGAGAACCGAGTGCGTGTCGAATTTTCAAAAAACATATTGGCAATAAAGGCTCCCTGTAGGAAGTGCGTCACCTTGGCCGGGTATTGCTCCCAGAATGCGGCGCGATCGAGAATGGAAGTCAGTTCTTGTGCACTCATACCCTTTAGACCGAGCAAATGTTTACGAGTGACTGATTTGGTTTGAACCAAGATGTTGGCCTCCTTAAGGGGGATTTAAATTCAGACTTCATTAGGTACTATAGTTGGATTCGTTAGGAATGGAGCTCCCGTTATATGCGGTGGCGGTGTTGACCAATAATGACTTGATCCTTCCCGTCAACTTCCTCGAGCAAAACCCCGATCGACTCAAGTTTCGAGGTAGGTACATTCTTACCGACAAAATCCGGTCGTATCGGCAACTCTCGATGGCCTCGGTCGACAAGCACAGCCAACTGAATTCGCTCCGGTCGTCCGACATCCATTAGAGCATCCATCGCCGCTCGAATGGTTCGCCCCGTAAAGAGAACATCGTCGAACAGCAGAATTCGCTTATTCTGGACATCTTCAACGGTGAGCGCCGCTTCATTGTCCATTCGACTGAGCACCGTGCTCCGACCCTTTGAATCGGTAGCGCTGCGGGTGATGTCGTCTCGATAATCCGTGATATCGATGACCGCGACTGGCACAGTCGCTTGCTCAATGTCCTGAATCAGTTGCGCAATTCGGCGGGCCAAATAAATGCCCCGTGTACGGATGCCGACCAGCAAGCAGTTTTCGACGCCTTTGTTTTTCTCTAGAATCTCATGCGCAATCCGATTAAGTGCTCGACGAATGGCGGTTTCATCCATAATGACATGCGTTTCTTGCGTGACCATGACAGAGTGGGCCTCCTTCTCGGTGCTTACCCTTTTGCGACAAGGTTTGCTATGTGCATACAAAAAAACCCCCGCCCGTTAGGCAAGGGTTTGGACACGGTGAGCCTTCCGATTCTCGAGTCTCCTACTGAATTCTAGTAAACTAGACCTCGCTAGGCAGACAGATTCGATTAGCTACGCTCGTATACAACGTTCACCTTACCAGCCTCACGGGACTGATCTTAAAGGCGCTATGTTCATCAAAGGAATTATCCCACTTTCGACAAAAGAAGTCAATTCGATTACTCGCTTTCCGCTCATTTTTTTGCAACTCTAATTGCTAGGAAGTAGCTTTTTATGCTATAAAAAGATTGTTATCGGATTTCATCTGCATCTGTTGGTGGGGTCCCAATCGGAGAAGGAGTGAACGTAGCGCTATGACAGAAATGAACACAGAAGAAGTTATTCAGTTTATTAAGAACAGTACGAAGAAAACGCCTGTAAAGGTTTATGTAAAAGGTGACTTGGCCGGTATCGACTTCGGTTCGGATATTCAAGCATTTGTCTCGCCGACAAACGGCGTATTGTTTGGAGATTGGGTCGTTGTGAAGAGCGCGCTTGATCAACATCAAGCGAAGATTGTGGATTATGTTGTCGAATCCGACCGCCGCAATTCGGCTGTGCCGTTGCTTGATCTGAAAGGAATTAATGCTCGAATTGAGCCAGGTGCAATTATTCGTGATAAAGTATACATCGGCAATAATGTCATTGTGATGATGGGTGCAGTTGTGAACATTGGAGCATCGATTGGTGATGGCACAATGCTTGATATGAACGTAGTCGTTGGTGGCCGCGTGAAAGTCGGTAGCATGTGTCACATCGGCGCGGGTTCCGTGCTGGCTGGCGTGATTGAGCCGCCATCTGCACAGCCTGTCGTGATCGAAGATGATGTGCTGATTGGCGCGAATGCTGTTGTACTTGAAGGTGTCCGTATTGGACGCGGAGCTGTAGTTGCAGCTGGCGCGGTTGTAACGCAGGACGTTGAAGAGTACACGGTCGTTGCCGGAACTCCTGCACGTGTGTTGAAGAAAGTCGACGCAAAGACAAAATCAAAGACAGAAATTTTGCAGGATCTGCGCACGCTGTAAGAATAAAGCCGGGGCCTGAGCATCACGATAACGAACGAGAGCAGGCCCGCCGCCCTTCCGCTGTGGGTCTGCTTTTTTTCTAAGTCAAAGGAGACGAATGAAGATGATAGGAAACGCCCAACGATTTGCCGACATTCGTCGACAGCTACATCGAATTCCGGAACCGGGATTCCAAGAATTTAAGACGCAGCGGTTGCTACTTGACGTGATCGCCACCTTCGCGCAGCAACGAATCGAAGTTCGCACATGGCGAACTGGGGTGTTGGTGCGTGTGAAAGGGACGAACCCGAAGCGTAGATTCGGATATCGGGCGGACATGGATGGCCTGCCGATTACCGAGGATACGTCCTATTCGTTCCGTTCAGAGCATCCCGGCTTTATGCACGCGT
>JBILCE010000252.1:0-5803 GCA_044353305.1 Paenibacillus sp. | reverse complement strand
ACTTCTTCGCCAACTCGCCCAGATCACCGCTCACATCCGTAAGTCCGTCCGCAAGCGCTGTCGCTTTCGCCGCAACATCCGAATATGCCAATTGCAACTGCCCCAGACCTTTGCCCAGCTCGTTGTAGCCTGTCAACAAATTCTGCCCGGCTGCCACCAGCTGGTCCGCGCTTTGCTTCGCCTGCTGCAAGCCGCCTTTCAGCTCGCCTGCGCCGGCCGAACCATCCTGCAAACCGCGCTCAATGCTCTTGATGCCATCGCCTAGCTGTACCACGCCCGACTTCAATGCCGTCGTCCCATCAACCAACTGCCCCGCTCCTGCTGCTGCCTGCTTCAACGCTGGCGCATTCGCTCCGAGCGCACTGCTTGCTTCGGCGAGCCCTTTGCTAATATCCGTTAGCCCGCCTGCCCCTTGACCAAGACCTGAGCCGACTGTGTCGACTTGTTTGGTCACTTGCAGATCGCTTAGCGGTTCGCCTATCGGCCTCGTCGCCCCGCGAACGGTCTTGACTCCGTCCACTTTTGCTAGTTCACGACCCACCTGCTCCAACATAGCGAGCCCCTCTTGTGTGTCGAGCGGCTTCGTGGCTTTCATCACCACAGTAGATGGCAACGTCTCCCCCGGCCCAAAACTATCCGAAATAATCTGGAAAGCCGTCGCCGATTTGTACTGGCTGCCGATTTCCTCCAAGGAATTAAACGATAAGGACGATTTATACACACTTAGAAAAGGAACCGAAATCGCCGCAATAACCGCCAGCGCCAATAGCGGCCGCTTAAGCGAGAATCGACCCACTGTCGCCCACAACGCACTTGGCTTATGTTCCAGCGAACCGCGAGTTGGCCAGAAAATCGCCTTGCCAAACACCGCCATAAAGAACGGCACGAACGTCACGAGTGCCACCATCATCACCGCAATCCCAACCGCCACCGCAACAGCAGACTGATACAGCGAGAAGGTGGAGAATCCGATCGACGCAAATCCAACCAACACAACAAGCGCTGAGACCAGCACCGTTTTGCCCGCTGTTCGATATGTCGCGATAATCGCCTCTGTCTTATCCCCCCGATGAGCCAACTCTTCCTTAAATCGACTAATCAGCAATATACAATAGTCGGTTCCAATCCCGAACATCACCACGACCATAAAAATCTGCGTGAACTGTGACAACGGGAAGTCGAAGCCATCTACCAAAAACGCCACAATTGCCTGCGCCGCCACATAGCTTAATCCAACCGTCAACAACGGAATAATTGGCGCAAGTAGCGAGCGGAATACAATAAACAGGATCACCAAGATTAGCACGACGGTTATGCCTTCCGTCTTTTTTAGACCATTCTGTGAGCTAACCACGACGTCCTCATCAATGAGCCAGCCACCGGAAAAATAGTGATCCACCTTCACATCCGATACTGTGTTGTAGAGAGCATCACGCGTTTGAGATAGACTACGATCATTCAACGCCACGTTAAGCACCGTTAGGATCGTTTTGCCATCCTTTGCAATCATCTGTGCCTCTAACTCTTTTGCATCAAAAGGCGATGTCACCGACGTAATCCCGCTAGTCGCCTTGCTGTCCTTCAACAGCTGCACCGCCCGCTTCACTTCGGTAATATCCGACGACGTCAAGCCTTCTGGTCGGTGAAAGACCACAATTGTGCTTAACCCGTTAGCATTTGTCGAGTCACTCTGGTTCATCTGTTTCATCAGCGCTGCCGCGTCCGACGACGAATAACCGTCCGGCACACCGATTTGCCCCTTCTCCCGAACGAGCTTCTCCATATTCGGCGCCGTCATTACGAGGCCCACAACCGTTGCCAACCACAAAACGAGAATAAGCCATCTTGCTTTTAGTATTAGTCTCATCTCTATCTCTCCCCCATCCTATTGGTGCAACACGCGAGCTAATTTCTCATAAGTTTCAATAAACGTAATTGCTTCCTTCTCATCAAAATGCTCCATATACCCCGCCAGCATCTCGCCAACCCGCTCCTTCATCTGAAGAGCAAGCTGCTCCCCCAGCGGCGTAAGCTTCAAATACGTGACTCGTCGATCACTCTCATGGGGCACCCGATGAATCAGCTCCTTGTCCGCAAGTCGCGTAATAATCGCCGTAATCGAGCTTCGACCCACACAGAACACATCGGACAATTCCGACGACGTACACGTTTCCTTCCCACTCAAATAACTCAACATCGAATACTGTTCCGGCGTCAAATCCTCCGGCATCCGCTCGCGAATCAGCGCCGTAATGCGCCGATCCACCGTAAACCTAGCCTCCTCATACCGCGTAATCAGCATCTGCAGGAACTCCGCCTTCATCCTGCCCATCCTCCTTCCACGTCTGTTATGGTTTGATGATGACCCAAAGTTAAGAGAATGTTGGATCAACGTTAGGTCAATGTTGAGTCAATGTTGAGTCGTCATTGACCCAAGATGATTAAATATTGGGTTATCATAGTTCAATGATAGAATCATTCTATTCAAAAACTATTTCACAATAGAACTATATCACAATAAAAAATCCCCCTCAAGTTTTTCCCCAGGGGCCCCGCCCACGTCCGACCCGCACCCGCTCCACCAACCCACCCCTGGACACATAATTGCTGCACCAAATACAACATTACTCTAAACACCTTACCCCAGCTGATCCAACTGACTACCTTCACACACACAATTACTGCATCAAATACAACATTACTCTAAACACCCTACCCCAGCTGATCCAACTACCCACTTCTGCACCACATCTGAGCGCCCACCCGTCTTATTACCCAACTAATTCCATCACTTCTGCTCCATATCTACCCCACATCTACCCCACATCTGATCGATCGTCCCTCACCTGCGCAAATTGTTGCACAACATACACTAATTTCAGCACTTTACCCTGGGCAAACTCAAAATGTTGCAAAGCGTGCAACATTTACCCCTCAGATAGCCCCCTACACCCCACATTCCTGCACTTTATGCAACAATATGACCACCAAACCACCCCTAGGCACACTAATGTTGCACCAAATACAACATTACCCTAAACACCTTACCCCAGCTGATCCAACTGACTACCTTCACACACACAATTACTGCATCAAATACAACATTACTCTAAACACCCTACCCCAGCTGCCCCAACTACCCACTTCTGCACCACATCTGAGCGCCCACCCGACTAATCTACCAACTATCTGGATTTTCACCTACTTGATTCACCTGCCTACTATTGGTTCAATGGCGGGTGACCATCTCCCTCAATGAGACGGTCAATCGTAGATCCACAACAACACAAAACCGCCACCCCACATGGGGTGACGGCTTATTCTCTTCTACCACCCCCGCACGGGGTGATGGTTTATTCACTTCTACCACCCCACACGGGGTATCGATCACTTCAGTTCTGCCACACTTTCGCCTAAACCTCAAAAGAGCTCTTCAACGAGACAATGCGGTTAAATACAGGCTTCTCGCTGGTGGAGTATTTAGAATCGACGTTGAAGTAGCCGTGGCGGAAAAACTGAAACTTCTGCTGAGCCTCGACGCCCAACATGTTCGATTCGACAAAACCTTGCACGATCTCGAGCGACTTCGGATTAACTCGCTTCAGAAAAGACAAATCCCCGCTGCTGTTGCCTACGCCCGCTTCCAATCCATCGGACGACTCAGCCCCAATTGAGTCCGCTGCCCCCAACTGCCCAGGCTGTGCCTCCGATAGGCCCGGCCCGGCGTTCATCCCACCCAAGCCACTTAGCTCGGCCAGCCCCACTTCAACCGGCTCAGCGCTCTCTGCTACACCCACCTCAGCGCTTGCCTCCGTGCCTAGTGCTACCGCCTGCAGCTCCTCACCTGCGTTGCTCGGTTCATCAAAGAACAACGGCTCAAACTGTCGGAACTCCGCGGCGACAGCTTGCGAAGCCTCGACCCAATGGATCGTCCCCTTCACCTTGCGACCGGTGAACCCAGATCCCGACTTCGTCTCTGGGTCATACGTGCACCGAAGCTCAATCACGCGACCGCTAGCATCCTTCACCACTTCTTCGCATCTGATGAAGTAGGCATGCTTCAAACGCACTTCATTGCCGGGAAACAAGCGGAAATACTTCGGCGGCGGCGTCTCCATGAAATCCTCACGTTCAATATAAATTTCACGGGAAAACGGAATTTGCCGATGGCCCATTTCGGGGTTCTCACTATTATTCTCCGCAGCCAACCATTCGATTTGACCTTCCGGATAATTAAGAATAACCACCTTCAGTGGATCAATCACGGCCATCGTCCGAGGCGCCTTCAACTTCAAATCTTCGCGGACAAAATGCTCCAAATACGCCGTATCCACGACCCCCTGGCTCTTCGTCACACCGATTTCGTGGCAAAACGTTCGAATCGCTTCCGGTGTAAACCCACGTCGACGCAAGCCCGATATCGTCGGCATCCGCGGATCGTCCCAGCCATCCACGACCTTCTCATCGACCATCATCTTCAAGTAGCGTTTTCCCATAATCGTGTTGGTCAGCTTGAGCTTGGCGAATTCATACTGATGCGGCTGCGCCTCCGTCTCACACTCCCGGATCACCCAATCATAGAACGGACGCTGATCCTCAAACTCAAGCGTACAGATCGAATGAGTCACTCTCTCAATCGCATCTTCTAGCGGATGGGCAAAAGCATACATCGGGTATATACACCACTGGTCACCCGTATTGTGGTGGTGCGCATGCATAATCCGATAAATAACCGGATCCCGCATGTTAATATTCGGCGACGCCATATCAATTTTCGCACGCAGTACCTTGTGGCCATTCGGAAACTCACCATTTCGCATACGCTCGAACAATGCGAGATTTTCCTCCACACTGCGATTACGGTAAGGACTCTCCACCCCAGGCTTCGTCAACGTCCCACGCGATTCACGGATTTGATCAGCGGTTTGATCATCCACATAAGCGAGACCCTTGCCAATCAGCAACACCGCCCGATTATACATCTCTTGGAAGTAGTCCGACGCAAAAAACAGACCATCCCACTCAAAGCCCAACCACTGCACATCACGCTTAATCGCCTCTACATACTCTACATCTTCCTTGACCGGATTCGTATCATCAAAACGCAAATGGGTGCGCCCGTTGAACTCGTCAGCTAGCTCAAAGTTGAGACAGATCGATTTGGCATGCCCAATATGTAAGTATCCGTTCGGTTCAGGGGGAAACCGCGTGATGATCGTGTTCATTTTCGCTTGTTGCAAATCGTCCGCTACGATCTGTTTAATAAAATTCGTCGATGTTGCGTGCTTCGTCTCGTTCTCCATAAACGCCTACCCTTTCACAGCTGACAAATAAGTTCGATTCATTCCTACCCTATCCAAAATCCACTAATCTAGCCTAGTTATCTATTATCGCCGTCAAGCAAACGACCTAAACCACCAAGCACGCTGCCTTCTTCCTTACGCCCTGCCACGCCTGATGCCGAAATGATCCGATCCGCCAAGCGGCTAAACGGCAACGACTGAATCCAAACCTTACCTGGACCACGCAATGTGGCATAAAACAAACCCTCACCGCCAAACAATGCGGTTTTGACACCACGTACCATTTCAATATCATAGTCGACTTCCTGCGTCATCGCTACGAGACAACCAGTGTCGATCCGGATCAACTCACCAGGCTGCAACTCGCGCTCATAAAGCGTTCCACCCGCATGTACAAAAGCAAGACCATCGCCCTCTAGCTTCTGCATAATAAAGCCTTCCCCACCAAAAAAGCCCGCACCCAGCTTCCTCTGGAACTCGATGCCGACGGATACGCCTTT
>JBILCE010000064.1:0-5809 GCA_044353305.1 Paenibacillus sp. | reverse complement strand
ATTACACGATCCGATCGGCACAGATAAGGAAGGTAATGAGATTACATTAATTGATATTTTGGGCACGGAATCGGACGATGTAGCGGATAAGGTTCAACTGAAGATCGAAAAATCTAAGATTTATGCGCACCTGGATATATTAGATGAACGGGAGAAGGAAGTGCTGGTGGGAAGATTCGGGCTTGAAACTGGGGGCGAGGAGCGGACACAACGGGAAATCGCCAAGGAGCTGGGGATTTCCCGAAGTTATGTGTCACGCATTGAGAAACGAGCGCTGATGAAGCTTTATCATCAGTTTTATAAGGTAAAGCGATAATGGGGAGGTGATGAAAATCACCTCTTTTTTTAGTGAGGATAAGCCGTGTCGTATTCGATGCCACATGGCCCGCCGCCGATGCTGGCTTCCGGAGTAACACTTGTGCCATCCGCCCGGTATAGTGGGTGGTAAGCCTGTGCAATTTGTTCCACTGATCCAGCCGTATAATGACAAATGAAAGATCTGCGGAAACGATCACTCGTTTTGTTGCGATAAGAACCATGAATGAGGTTGCCGTTGAAGAAAAGCACGTCTCCTTTGTCCATCCGGGCTGGAATCGGCTCTTTATCTTTAGGTGGCTTTACATAATGTGTTGTAAATGACTGATCGGAATCGGAATTTTCGGGACAAACGATTTCATGCTCGTTTGTTTGTGGAACAACGAGTAAACCGCCATTATTCTCATCTGCCGCGTCAATCGCAGTCCAAGCGGCGATACAGTTTCCAGGAGCAACCTTCAAATAAAAATTATCTTGATGCAATGCTTGACCACGAGCGCCAGGTGGTTTGAAGTAGAACATGCTTTGCGCTGCCAATGGCTCTTCTCCAAACAAGTCACTGAGCACATCCAACACGGGCTGATGAAGCATATAATTTTTAGCTGTTTCATTGAAACGGTGTGGTTGCAATACGCGAGGGTACCTCTTAAGAGGGTCTACTGTTTCCTCAGTTAAGTTTGGTTCGAAAAATCCTGGGATTGTTTGATTACTTATTTCTTCAAATGTTTGTTCAATATCTCCGACTTGCTCTGTTGTAAATAACCCTTTCAGAATCAAATATCCTTCTGTCTGAAATTGATGCAGCTGCTCAGGTGTTAGTGCCCGATTGGTTGTCATTTTCATTCATCTCCATTTCATAGTGTTTTAATTCTTGTTTTCATATTAAGTTTTTTGACACAATGACGGAAGAAACAATCTCGCTATTTTTTCATACTATTCTGCTACACAATTATGATACAATGAGTAATACATAGTCATATTCATGATATAATTTTACTTATTCTATTGCCCGATCAAGTTAGGGGATGATTTTATGAAATCGATTCTATCGTCAAATCATGATGTTGAAGATTCTAATAAGCTAATCTTAGCTGGACATTTCCAAGAGCATGATAATTATTCTGTTCGCAGACCGTTAGGTAGAAGGGACTGGCTGGTAACATTTACGTTAGAAGGACAAGGATATTTTCGACTAGCAGAAAGTGAAATTATGGTCTATCCAGGTGACTTCGCTATTTTAAGACCAGATGTTTCCCAACATTATGGGACTCCACCTGGATGTGAATGGAAGTTCGTTTGGGTCCACTTTCCGATTAATTGGGTTGAGCATGTAAACTTGTTGCCAGTCAAAGATTTGTTTGTTCATCATCTCGACAACGAGTCTCTTCGGACGAGAATGTTTCAAACGTTTCAGCGGATCAGGACAGATAGCTTTGCTAGGATGCCATACTGGCGAGAGCTTTGCCAACAGTCACTGCGTGAGATGATCTTGCTAATTGCCCAAGGTACAACTGGTCGCATCGATGCAAGAATTCAAGAGGTACTCTATATACTTTCCCAGCATATGACGGAGCCATGGAAGATTGAAGACTTAGCTCGAAAAGTAGGTTTGTCATCCTCGCGTCTGTCCCATCTCTTTAAGCAAGAAACAGGTCAGACCATCGTCGAATCGCTTAATCAGATGCGGATCCGTCAGGCGGCCTTGTTATTGGAGCATACGGATCGGACTGCTTCCGAGGTGGCGATAGATGTTGGATTTTACAACTACAATCACTTTGCAAATCAGTTCCGGGCTCGCTATGGGGTCAGTCCTGGCAAGTATAAGTCGAAGGGGTAAGCTTAATTTTATTACTCATTCATTATGTGAATTAGATATGTTAAAATAGTATGGAAGGAGATGATGACGTTGAAGGAGCATCCGTTGTGTCCGAGATTTGAAGCAGCATTTGAAATTCTCGGGAAACGTTGGACCGGGTTGATCATTAATGTTTTACTTAATGGGCCTCAACGGTTTAAGGATATTTCTGCGCATATTCCTGGGATGAGTGATCGGATGTTATCCGAACGGTTTAAAGAGTTGGAGGAGGCTGGGATTATTGCACGCCATGTGTATCCCGAAACGCCAGTCCGCATTGAATATAGTCTTACGGATAAGGGGAAAGGCCTTCGTCAAGTGATGAATGAAGTGCAGAAATGGGCGGAGAAGTGGGATACGAAGTCAAAACAGGATATCGTGGAGTAACGGTGAGCTTTTACGGATGAACGTCCGGAAAGCTCTTTTTATTAGAGCAATCATAGTGGAAAGTGGAGGGTTATTTTGACTATTATTGGATTTGTCAGACATGGGGTAACGGATTGGAATAAAGAGGGACGGGCTCAGGGGCAAAATGATGTGCCACTAAATGCGGAGGGATTGCTGCAAGCCGAGCGTCTTGCCAGGAGACTGGCCATTGAAGAATGGCAGCATATCTTTAGCAGTGATTTGCAGAGAGCTGCTACAACAGCGGATACGATCGCAAAGGCGATGGGGAGATCCGTGGATCGGCTTGACTCCCGCATTCGGGAGAAATCACATGGTCGACTAGACGGAACTACTGAGGCTGATCGTATAGAAAGATGGGGTTCAAATTGGCGTGATTTGGATCATCAAGAAGAAACGACAGAGCAAGTAGTGGCTAGAAGTTTATCGTTCATTGAAGAAGCGACGACAGAATTTGCTGACAAAAGGCTTCTTGTTGTCAGTCATGGCGCATGGATTCGAACGATACTTGGCGTGCTTCTTCCTGATTTGGACATAAAGCCACTACTTAACACTTCGTTAACCGTTGTCCGACGAAAGCAGAACGGTTGGGTTTGCGAACGGTTTAATTGTGTAGAACATCTGAACCTATAACGATTTCACTTTTGATAATATCTCTTTTTGTATGTGTTGATCGTGTTCTAGCTGTGATAAGTGCCAGTAATACCCTTTGTGCCTTAGTAGCTCTTGGTGTGTGCCCCGTTCGAGAACTTCACCCTCGTGCAACACAATAATTTCGTCCATACGTTCAAGTCCGGTTAGGTTATGGGTAATCCAGAGGACGGCTTTTTCCCGAAGCACCTCATCTAGTTGCTCCCTAAAAGCCTGCTCAGTCAGTACGTCAAGACCTGTAGTAGGTTCATCGAATAGCATGATGGGTGCACGACGAACGAGGGCACGGGCCAGCGCAAGCCGTTGTCGCTCTCCTCCAGATAAGGTAGCCCCCCACTCCCCAATGATTGTCCGATACTGATTAGGCAAACGCATAATCGCATCATCGATTTTGGCCTGTTGGGCTGCCTCGTGGATCTCTTGATCAGTAGCTTCCATATTGCCGAGTCGGATGTTGGCTTCAACCGTCGCGTGGAACAATTGAACTTGCTGAGTCACGACAGCGAACGCTGAGCGAATGGTTTGTTCAGGTAAATGACGGAGCTCATGCCCGTTCAATTGAATGAAACCCTGAGAGTATGGCCGTAGTCCCAGTAGGAGCGAAACGAGAGTGCTTTTACCAGCACCGCTCCCGCCAACAATGGCAACGCTCTTTCCTCGCTTCAAAGTGAACGACAAATTTCGAATTGCATAAGGTTCACTTGGCCCATAACGAAATGATAATCCTTCTATTCGTACTTCCTCGATTGCGTTTACTCCCTCAAATAGGGCATATGAGTTATCTGCTTCGTTGGTAGGAATGTGCTGTGAAGTTGATTTAATTTGGTGCTGATCGGCTAATTGGAACAGTCGCCTAGCTGAAGCCATCGTTTGTCCCAAATGTTGAAAGGCAGTTGGCAATGGCATGACCGCCTCAAAGCAGGCTAGTGCCATCGTTACCAATGCGGGAATAAAAAGGGCTTGAAGCTGTTGCCCATCGACCAATTGCACGGATTGTAACAGAATAAGCCACATAGCGAAGTGGGCAATGAAAAGCATACTACCGCTCGTTGAGGCGCTTAGCTTATTTTGTGAAAGTTGAAGCTGATTGGATCTGTCTTGGGCCTGTTGCCAGCTTGTCAAACGGTCATGCACACGACCAAACACGGTAAGTTCCTTCATTCCCGAGAGGAGCTCAGCCATTTTAACATAGATATCCGCTCGCACTTGCACCATCGCTTCTCCATGACGCCTGCCTAGCTTCATACTTCCCCATGGTATAATAATCCCACCGATTATTAGCATCAACGAAACAATAACAGCTAGCAATGGATGGAAAAAACTAAACGCAACCGCGACGATCAACCCTGTCAAAATAGAGACGATCGGAGGGCCGAGTACTCGTAAATAAAGATGCTGTAGCTGTTCAAGGTCACCTAACATCGTATTCAAGACGTCGGCGCTGTTTCGCTGTTCCAGCAGTGTAACGCCGTGGGGCTCCAGCTTCGTATAAATCCATACGCGCAATCGATGTAAAATGCGAAACGTCAGATCATGAGAGACAAGCCTCTCTAAATAACGCATAATGCCCCTCGTAATGCCAAAAAATCGGACACCCACAATCGGGATCCACAATAATAGTACAGATTCTGGGCGAAGCGCGGCGGAAGCAATCAAGTAACCTGATGTCCCCATTAACCCAATATTCGCAGCTATTGTGGCAAAGCCAAGTAGGCTTGCTAGTATAACCTTCCCACCAACAGGACGAACAAAGGACAGGAGGCGAAAAAAAAGGGAACTCGCTCGCACATTATCTTGTAATGGTGGGGTAGGATTAGGTTGTACATAATCCGTTGATGAATCCCCGTGGCTCTCAAATTTTTGCTGAATAGACGGCCCATGTTCGAAATCAAGTTTTTGTTCAAAATAGTTCGAGTCGAACGCCCGGGCTTCCATCATACGCGCAAAAAATCCACCTGCAGCTTGTAATTCCTTCGGTGTACCTGATTCCACGACGCGCCCTTCTGATAGGACGATAATCCGATCGGCGTTTAGAATCGTTTCGAGTCGATGTGCTACAGCAATGGTCATCCGACCCATTAATGCATGCTTGATATATTGAAGAATATGCGCTTCACGAACGTGATCGAGCCCTTTGGATAATTCATCAAAGAGCGTGAGCGGCGCTTGCTTCAACAAGGCACGAGCGATGGAAATGCGCTGCAATTGGCCGCCGGAAAGCCGAATCGATTCGCCTAACATTGTGTTACCGCGTTGAGGGAGTTGGTCGATAAAATCAATCGCAGCAGCTTCCATAACTTGTGTTAATGCAACGTCACTCTGATCACTCGCACCTAGTCTTATATTGTCCGCCACCGTCCCCTGAAACAGATGCGTCTGTTGCGCCACGATTGATAATTGACTGCGCCACCAATTCATTGACAAGTCGGCCATGTCTACCCCGTCAACGAGAATTTGACCGCTCTCAGGCTTAATAAAGCCTTGTAGCAACTCCAAAAGTGAGCTTTTACCCGAACCTGATGGACCGACAATGGCGATTCGTTCACCTGGTTGCAAGGTTAATGTAACGTCCTCGAGAGCCGG
>JBILCE010000002.1:0-16464 GCA_044353305.1 Paenibacillus sp. | reverse complement strand
TGTTGAGAAAATTCGCGAGATGAGCAAGACGATGCGTGCACAATTTACGGCTGAACATTATCGGGATTTTAAACAGACACTGAAGTCATTAGAACCTGCTAACCGGCATCAAGTGATTCGGGCGTTTGCTATTTATTTTCAACTTGTTAATATTGCTGAACAGAATCATCGGATTCGTCGGAAAAGGGATTATGATCGTTCAGCCGGGGAAACGATTCAGCCTGGCTCGATTGAGAGTGTAGTGAAAGATTTGAAGTCCCGCCAATTGCCTATTGAAGAAGTGAAGGATATTTTGCAAGGCATTTCGCTGGAATTGGTCATGACGGCGCATCCAACCGAGGCGACTCGACGTGCAGTGCTTGATATTCATCAGCGAATTGCTCATGAAGTGGTGCAGCTAGATAATCCTATTTTGAATAATCGTGAAAAAGAGCAGTTGCGGGACCGTATTTTTAGTGAGGTGCTGACGCTTTGGCAAACGGATGAGCTTCGCGATCGTAAGCCAACGGTTATCGATGAAGTACGGCATGGATTGTATTTTTTTGACGAGACGTTGTTCGATACGTTACCAGATGTTTATGGAGAGCTGGAGCGTTGTTTAGAGAAATATTACCCTGGTGAATCCTGGAATTTGCCAATGTTTTTAAGGTTTGGTTCTTGGATTGGTGGAGATCGGGATGGAAATCCTTCTGTACGCGCAGCTATCACGTGGGAAACGCTGGGCCTTCATCGGGAGTTAGCCCTAAAAAAATATGATGAGGCGCTTCGCGGAGTCGCTGCTTTTATGACATTTAGCAAAAATATTGTGCAAGTGTCCCCGGAGTTACTCGAGTCGATCGAGTTGGATCAAGCACATGTTACGCTTCGTCACGAGGAGCCTTGGCGCAATGATAAGGAACCGTACCGGATTAAGCTCACATACATGTTCGAAAAAATTCGGAACGTGGTAAATCCACTGGCAAAAGCGGAAGAAAAGTATTGTACGCCACAAGACCTGATCAATGATTTGCTAATTATCGATGCTAGCCTTCGGAATCATTATGCTGACTATGTTGCGAACACATACATTAAGAAATTGATTCGTCAGGTAGAGTTGTTTGGTTTCCACTTGTCGACTCTTGATGTCCGTCAGCATAGCCGCGAACATGAAAATGCTATGTCCGAGGTACTGGCTAAAATGGGCATTATCGCGAATTATTCTGATCTTAATGAGGAAGAGAAAATCGTTCTCCTTACCCAGGTGCTTGAAGATCCAAGGCCGATTACTTCGTCCTATATTGAATATTCGGAATCGACCCAGGAACGACTCGACGTTTACCGGACCATTAAGAAAGCGCAACAGGAGTTTGGTCCTCGCTGTATTACCAGCTATTTAATAAGCATGACGCAGGGAGCCAGTGATTTACTCGAAGTTATGGTGTTTTGTAAGGAAGTAGGCTTGTATCGTCGTGAACCGAATGGCCAGGTGGTTTGCACCTTACAACCGTCGCCACTGTTCGAGACGATCGATGATTTGCACGCAGCCCCTGGCATCATGGATGCGCTGTTCCGCATCCCAGCCTACCGGGCAAGTCTAGAAAGTTTGGGCCAGATGCACGAGATTATGTTGGGCTACTCCGATAGCAACAAGGATGGAGGCGTGCTGACGGCAAATTGGGAGCTTCGCGTGGCGTTGAAGCGCATCACCGAGGTGGCGAAAAGTCATGGCGTGAAGCTCAAGTTTTTCCACGGCCGAGGAGGAGCGCTCGGTAGAGGCGGGATGCCGCTAGGGCGTAGCATTTTGGCTCAACCGCCTGAGACAATCGGTGGAGGCATCAAGATTACCGAGCAGGGTGAGGTACTGTCCCAGCGATATGCAATGAAGGGCATCGCGTATCGGAGCTTAGAGCAAGCTACATGGGCGTTGATTACAGCTGCGGTACTTGCCAGAAATCCGCAAAGTGATGTTAATGAGCACAAATGGGAAGAGATCATGTTGGATGTTTCGGAGAAGGCGCAGACGAAGTATCAGGATTTGATTTTCCGTGATCCGGATTTCCTAACCTTTTTCAGAGAGACAACACCGCTTCCAGAGATTGGTGAGCTAAATATTGGATCGCGTCCGTCGAAGCGTAATAACAGCGATCGATTCGAAGATCTGCGTGCTATTCCGTGGGTGTTCGCGTGGACGCAAAGCCGGTACCTGCTTCCAGCATGGTATGCCGCTGGCTCGGGGTTAAATAGCTTCTACCAGGGCAAGCCGGAGAATATGAGAATTTTACAAACGATGTATACCAAGTGGTCGTTCTTCCGCACAACGATTGATAATCTCCAGATGGCGTTGGCTAAGGCTGATCTTCAGATTGCCAAAGAATACGGGACTCTGGTTAAGAACAACGTAATTGCTAACCGTATATATACTTTGATCAAAGAAGAATATGAACTCACTTCTACTTTGCTTATGGAAATTACGAGTCAGCAAGAAATTTTGGATAACGCACCAATTTTGCAAGAGTCGATTCGACTTCGTAATCCGTATGTCGACCCACTTAGCTATATGCAGGTGGAATTGTTACAGGAGTTACGCTTATTGCGGGCTTCAAGTCAGGACGATGGTCACTTGATCCGTGAAGTGTTGCTAACTATCAATGGGATCGCGGCAGGGTTACGTAACACAGGTTGATCTAGACAGACCGGAATGGAAACGTTCCGGTCTTCTTGTTATTGCGCACCAAACTCCTAATGGCAAAAACAGTCTCTAGAAAGTTGGAGGAGTTTTCGTTGATTGATGTAGAAAGTCGTCTCGTGAAGCTTGCCCGCGGTGGAGATCGCGGAGCATTCGCGGAACTTGTGCATTTTTATAAAGATAAGTTATTCCATCTCGCCTATCGCATGCTGGGGCAATATCAAGAGGCCGAGGATGTTGTTCAGGATACGTTTATTCGTGTGTACAAAAATTTGGACCGCTACGATGATACGCTAAAATTTTCAACTTGGATCTATCGGATTGCTACGAATCTATGTATTGATAAGCTACGTAAACGAAAGTCCGGCTATTCATTGGACGCCGAAGTGCAAGACGGGGAAGGCACGGATTGGTATTCTACGCTTGCTACTAAAGATAAAGGTCCAGAGGATGAGCTTGTTCTATCAGAGACGCAGCAACATATTCGTAGAGCTATCGATTCGCTACCCCAAAAGTATAAATCGGTCGTTATTCTTCGTTATCTTAATGATTTATCGCTTCAAGAAATTGGTGAGATTTTAGGGATGCCTGTGACAACCGTTAAAACAAGGGTACATCGAGGCCGGGAATTTCTTCGTAAAAAATTGGAGCGAGAATTTGGGAATTAAACAAATGAAACATCATTGCGTTTGAAACGTAAGGTATAGCAACAGAAATCGCATGATAATGTGATAGGGCAAGGTAAGGAGGCTTGGAATGATGAATTGCAAAGAAGCGCATGAGTTGATGCATGGATATTTGGATGGTGATCAAGACGATTTAAGTCTGACTAGATTAAAGCACCATTTAGGAGAATGCTCGGCATGCAAGGCCTATCTGGAACAATTGGAGCGAGCCGAATCGGTGGTTCGAGCTCTACCTAAGACGAGAGTCGCGGAGGATTTAGAGGAGAGAATCGTCCAATGCTTGCCTAAACGGAGCAGACGCAGACAGTTTGTATCATGGATCAAGCGTCATCCGGCCATTACAGCGTCATCTGTCTTTTTGCTCGTGATGATGGGTAGTTTTTTAACTATGTGGGACCAGAGCAGTGAGCTGGTGGTGAAAGGTGCAAATCTTGATCAGCTTGTTATTCATGGCAATGAGGTTTATGTCCCAGAAGGTACTGTAGTAAATGGGAATCTTCTTGTTCAGGATGGCATAATTAAGATTGCCGGAGAAGTAAAAGGAAATCTCATCGTAATTCACGGAAGTTACGCCTTGGCTTCCACTGCGAAAGTTGCTGGACAAGTCAAGCAAGTAGATCAGGCGCTTGAATGGATTTGGTACAAGTTTAGTGAGGCAGCCGCTATGATGACATACAAATAAAAAAATGAGTTTCCTCCCCTTTTTGTCACAAGAGCGGGAGGATTTATGTTTAAAATGTGATATTATGGTAGGAAAGAGATAGGATTAAATCTGGGGGACGGCCAATGGATTTCCTAACGGATCTTAGTTTTAGAGACAGCGTTAAAGAGATCATCGACATCCTTATTGTAAGTTTTGTGATCTATAAGTTGCTACAGTTGATTCGCGGAACGAGGGCGATCCAGCTTTTGAAAGGGATATTCGTCGTTGTGTCGATCTGGGTGCTGAGCTTTCTTTTCCAACTTAATACGTTACAGTGGATGATGAATAAATTGTTTACGTTTGGTTTGCTTGGGATTATCGTGATTTTTCAGCCGGAGTTGCGAAGGGCGCTCGAACAATTGGGTCGAGGGACTTTATTTAGTCGATCTGGCACCGTGGTTAACCATGATTTAAATAAGCGGGTTAGTGAGATTATGAAGACCGTAGCGAATTTATCCAAGCGGAAAATTGGCGCACTCATTGTGTTTGAACGGGAAACGGGATTGAACGAATATATTGAGTCTGGCATTCAAATTGGAGCGGAGATTAGCTCGGAGCTACTGACGAATATTTTCATCCCCAACACCCCGTTGCATGATGGGGCAGTTATTATTCGCCACAATCAAGTGATGGCTGCAGGCTGTTATTTACCTCTATCGGAAAATCCTTTTATCAGCAAAGAGTTAGGTACTCGTCATCGGGCAGCAATTGGCATGAGTGAAATGTCAGACGCCGTTTCGGTGGTTGTATCAGAGGAAACCGGACATGTTTCGCTTGCCATCAATGGAATGATTGTTCGCGATATTAAAGAGGAATCGCTGATCTCCAAACTTTATGAGGAACTCAGTTTAAAGCCGAAGTTAAAAGATAAGACGAATAAAACCTCTTTCTGGAAGCGGAAGGGGGATCAGCATGGATAAATGGTTGCGTAACAATAATGTGGTGAAAGTCGTCGCCATTTTGATCGGTGTTCTGCTATGGATTGTCGTCCGGATGGATATGCAGGCAACTGGTGTCGTATCGTCATCAGATGTTCGGACGGATACGATTAATAATGCGATGGTAGCAGCGATCAATTATGACACGAATGCTTACTCTGTTGCTCTAATAGAACCGTCAGAAGTAACGGTTATTTTAAAGGGCAAGACCTCGACGTTGCGAAAACTTAATCCGAGCAGTTACAAGGTTGAAGTCGACCTAAATAAATATGAAGCAGGTACCCATATGGTACCGGTTCGTGCGAATAATATTCCATCGTCCGTTTCTGTGGAAATTTTCCCGCAGACGTTACGCGTTCAGTTGGAGGAGAAACAGAAAAAGGAAGTGCCTGTCGTCATTCAAGTGACGGGTACCCCTGCGACTGGCTATAAAGCGGGACAACCAATTATTAAGCCAAATCGCGTCAATGTAACGGTGCCGAGGAGTCGACTCGACACTGTCGACGTTGTTCGTGGTGAGATTAATGTGGATAAAGCGACTACTGCCGTTACGAAACAGGTGAAGCTGTCTGTGTTCGACAAGAACGGCAAAGAAATTGATGGTGGGATAAACCCTCAGATTGTCGAAGTTGAGGTACCAATCACGAGTCCGTTCAAATCTATGCCATTGCAAGTGAAAGTTATAGGACAACCGACTCCCGGGTTCGCAATCGCCTCGATGGTTCAGAAGCCTGATCAAGTGACCGTATACGGACCGCAAGATCTGCTCGACAAGCTCGACTTTTATTCAGCCACGGGCTTACAAGTTGATGTCTCCGAATGGAAAGCGGATAAATCGACCACGCTCGATGTTCCATTGAATAATAGACTAACCTTGGTCGATCCGACGAAAGTAGAAGTAACGTTCACCGTTGTACCATCAGTCTCTAAGGTGGTCAATAATATACCGATAACATTCGTCGGGCAAAATGATGGGGCTGTCAATAGAATTGTACCGACATCGTCGAATACAATTAACGTGTCGTTGGAAGGTGCTCCCGTCTTATTGGATAAATTGAAGTCACAAGACATACAGGCGATTGTGGATGTCAGTAATTTGCCACCAGGTAGGCATGAAGTTGCAGTTCAAGTGAACCTGCCGCCTTTTATCAAGAAAACGGGCCAAAGTATGGTGCAAGTCACGGTTGAGATCGGGCAAGGAACTTCAAAGTCTCCATCGCCAAGTTCAACTAGATAAGAGATAGGGGAGAGAAAAAATAGATGGGTAAGTATTTTGGAACTGATGGTGTGCGTGGTGTGGCTAATCGGGAGTTAACGCCTGAATTAGCTTATCGGATTGGTCGATGTGGGGGTTATGTGTTAACGGGTAACACGAAGCAACCAAAGATAATTATTGGCCGGGATACGCGAATTTCCGGTGGCATGTTGGAATCCGCACTTGTCGCAGGATTGTTATCCATTGGGGCAAATGTGATTCGTTTAGGTGTCGTATCGACGCCGACAATTTCGTATTTAACAAGACAGTTAGGCGCAGATGCAGGGGTGATGATCTCTGCTTCCCACAATCCGGTGGAAGATAACGGGATTAAATTTTTCGCGGGCGATGGTTATAAGTTGCTTGATGATACAGAACTTGAAATTGAATATTTAATGGATGCCGAGGTAGACACTCTGCCACGTCCAGTAGGTGGTGAGTTAGGGACGGTCACCGATGACCCTCGTGCGAAGTTTTTGTATGCGGAGTTTTTGAAATCTACGGTGAAGTCGTCATTTGCTGGAATGAAGATTGTTCTCGATTGTGCGCATGGTGCGGCATATGAATTGGCTCCGCATATTTTCCGCGAATTAGGTGCTGAAGTTGTGGCGATTGGCGTAACGCCGGATGGTCGTAATATCAATGCAGGCTGCGGCTCCACGCATCCTGAGATGCTTCGTGAAGAAGTGTTACGGGTGAAGGCTGATGTGGGACTATCTTTTGATGGTGATGCAGACAGGCTTATTGCGATTGATAGTAATGGCGACGAAGTGGATGGCGATTACATTTTAGCTATCTGCGGACATGCGATGAAGCAAGCGGGTAGGTTGAAACACGATACGATTGTTACGACGGTTATGAGCAATATTGGCTTTTTCAAAGGTGTCGAAGAAGTGGGAATCCAGACGGCTAGAACGGCTGTAGGTGACCGTTATGTAATGGAAGAGATGCGTCGTGGTGGATTTAATTTAGGTGGTGAACAATCTGGACATGTCATATTCCTCGATTATAATACAACCGGGGACGGAATCTTGTCAGGCTTGCAGTTGCTCGACACAATTGTTCAAGCTGGGAAACCTCTCCATGAGTTGAAACGAATCATGCGTAAATATCCGCAGGTGCTTGTTAATGTGCGCGGTGTGGATAAGTCGCAATTGAAGGGCAATGAGGCGGTGGCTGCAGTCATTTACGATGTCGAGCAGAAGCTTGGTGACAATGGCCGGGTGCTGGTTCGACCTTCTGGGACAGAGTCGCTCGTGCGGGTAATGGCAGAAGGACCGGACAAAGCAGTGGTTGAGATGTATGTACATGAGATTGCTGAGGTTATCCGGCGGGAGTTAACGATATAGTTGCGGAAGATGGAATGGGCGATACGGAATTTGTTGATTGATGGTTGCGTGAGAGGGTAAAAATGAATAAGATAGGTATACATCACTTTGAAATGGAAGGGTGGGTTGAGGTTCGGGTTTGTGAGCGCCAGAGCTTGAACGAACGGATCATTCCAGCAACGGAATGCGTCAAGCTGACGAGGTGAAGGTGTTCGGATTTTTCGGCGGGGGCCTTCCGGCAAATGATCGGTGTCGAAAGTTGAAGGGCAAAACGTCTAGGCAACTGGACTGACAAGACTTCAACCTGATCAAAGATAATAGATACTTGACAATCGCGATGATCGCGAATAAATGGAGGATCACCATACATGTGTGGCATTGTAGGATACGTAGGAAAACGGGAGTCACAGACCGTACTCATTGAGGGTTTAAAGAAGCTAGAGTATCGTGGCTATGATTCAGCAGGCGTTGCGGTTTACACCAAAAACGGTCTAGAAGTAAAAAAGGCGAAGGGTCGACTTGCCGTACTAGAGTCACAGTTGCAGGATGCACCTTTAACCGGATCGATCGGTATTGGACATACACGTTGGGCAACCCATGGAAAGCCATCGGATGTGAATTCACACCCGCACACGGATAATTCGCAGAAGTTTTCGGTCGTACACAATGGTATTATTGAAAATTATTTATCATTGAAGGATGAGTTATCTGCTAAGGGGCACCAGTTCGTATCGGAGACGGATACAGAGGTAATCTCGCATTTGATCGCCGATTTATACGAGGGTGATATCGTGAAAGCTGTACAGAAAGCGACTAAGCGGATGCATGGAGCTTATGCGCTTGGCGTCTTAACGGAGTATGAGCCGGATAAGTTGGTGGCGGTTCGTTATGCGAGTCCGCTTATTATTGGTGTAGGAGACGGCGAGAATTTTATCGGTTCGGATATTCCGGCAATTCTTGAGTATACGCGTAATGTGTATATTTTAAATGATGGTGAAATGGCTGTATTGACGCAAGATGGTGTCGAATTAATGACTATTGAGGGTAATTTTATTTCCCGGGAAATATTTCATGTCGACTGGGATATTGTGACGGCGGAAAAGGCCGGTTTTGATCATTTTATGTTGAAAGAGATCTACGAGCAGCCTAAAGCGTATCGTGACACGATGGGAAGTCGGATCTCAGACGATGGTAAGCGGATTGTCTTGAATGAAATTGGGATGTCGGCGGAGCAAATTCGCGGTATTCGCCAGGTGCATATCGTGGCGTGCGGAACGGCTTACCATGCGGGCCTCATCGGTAAAGCTGTAATCGAGAAGCTGGCACGGATTCCTGTTGAAGCCGATGTAGCATCAGAATATCGTTACCGTTCGCCGATTATTACGAAGGATACGCTTGTTATCGTGGTCAGCCAATCGGGGGAGACAGCGGATACGCTTGCAGCTTTACGTGAAGCGAAACGTTGTGGCGCACGTGTGGTTGCAATTACGAATGTTGTCGGAAGTTCAGTCGCACGGGAAGCCGATGACATTATCACGACATGGGCTGGACCGGAGATCGCAGTTGCTTCGACAAAAGCTTATACTTCGCAACTCATTGGTTTCTATCTGCTAGGCATCTTCTTGGGCCAAACGCTTGGAACCGTGGACGCAGATGGTATCTCCGATCTAATTACGGGATTAAAGAAGCTGCCTGAGCAAGTTGAAGAAATATTGGAGCAAGCGGATGTGTTAAAAACGTTTGCTGAACAGATATCTGTTCATGACGATTTATTTTTCATTGGTCGTGGGGTCGACTACGCCATAGCTCTTGAAGGTTCTTTGAAGTTGAAGGAAATCTCCTATATTCACTCTGAAGCTTATGCTGCAGGTGAACTGAAGCATGGTACCCTGGCGTTGATTGAGGAAGGAATTCCGGTCATCGCACTAACAACACAGAATGATTTATTTGATAAGACCGTAAGCAACATCAAGGAAGTAAAAGCACGTGGCGCCCATGTGTTGGGTATTTCGATAGCAAGTGCAGAGATTTCTAAAACTGTTGACCAACTATTCACAATTCCAACTTCGCAGCCACTGTTGATGCCAGCACTATCGGTCATCCCCTTACAGTTGCTTGCTTATTATGCTTCGCTTGTACGCGGCAACGATGTCGACAAGCCACGAAACTTGGCAAAAAGCGTGACGGTAGAGTAATTGTTTAAGTCGTTTAAAGTGGCTTCGCCTGTACCATAAGGCGGGGCCTTTTTTTATTCATCATTACATGACCAACTACTTTAGCGATATCATCTTTTTACATTACTCATTGACCAATTGTAGGCGGTAAGGTACACTTCGGGCAAAATGTACTACAGGAGCTAGTATGATATAGGGGTGAATATTGATGAGGACGGTTGTAGCAGTCGGAGTAGCAGGAGTCATAGGAGCGTTATTGCGTTATTTTGCAGGGATGCTTGTTCATATGTGGGCGATTGTAGGTGTATTTCCAATGGGGACGCTACTTGTGAATGTGGTGGGATGCTTAGCGCTTGGCTGGTTAGCCGAATTTGTAGAGCATAAACCGAGTATGCCCGATTGGTTTCGTATTGTATTAGGGACGGGATTGATTGGTTCTTTTACGACCTTTTCGACATTTAGCATGGAAATGGTTGGGCTGGTTGAAAACGGACATTGGATTCTCGCTATATTATACATTGGAGGCAGTCTAGTTGGTGGTTTGATAGCTGTGCAGATGGGAAGAGTTGCTGGACGTAGAGGAGTATTGCCGATTAGGGAGGCTGTACAATGAACTTGACGATTATGCAAGTTGTACTTGTTGGTGCGGGTGGTTTCCTCGGTGCGGTGAGTCGATATCTGGTTGGACAATGGGCTGGACGCCATTCGTCTATACGGTTGCCTATGGGCACGTTTTTGGTGAACTTGTCGGGATCGTTCTTGCTAGGATTGTTGCTGGGCAGCCATTCTAACCATGAATGGATTCTCTTTGCGGGGACGGGTTTTATGGGTGCTTATACGACGCTTTCAACCTTTAAAGTAGAGTGCTTGCGATTGATTAAAGGGAAGAACGACCGTCGCTATGGGATCGTCTACATGGCATTCAGTTATGTTGGGGGTATCGGGCTCGCGTATGTTGGCTTTGGACTTGGAAAGTTGTTTGCTTGAACAAAACCGCGTATAAGCGGTTCTTTTGTTTAATTGTTAAAGTTGATGTACAATATACCTATAGGGGTATTCTAATGGAGGAGGGGTATCAATGGATTATCAGTACTCGGATCAATTGAAATTGCGATTGAAACGAATTGAAGGACAAGTTAGGGGTGTTATTCGCCTAATGGAAGAAGGGCAGTCCTGTAAGGATGTGGTCACTCAGCTATCTGCAGTTCGTAACGCGACCGACAAAGCAATCGCTAGCATTGTGGCGGAAAATCTACAACAGTGTCTTCTGGTGGAGAAATCAGCTGGACGTGATACAAATCAATTGGTGCAAGAGGCAATTGAGTTATTGGTAAAAAGTCGATAGACAAAGACGAATAGGAAAAGAGGAAAATAAAATGGACAACAATACAATGGTGAATATTGCAATAGGGATTTTAGTGGCTTGGTTTATTTATAGCCGTTTTCGTCCGATCAGGGGGTTGAGGACTTTACGAAGCACCGACTTCCAAAGCGAAGTTGAAAACCAATCTGACAAGTTACTAATTGACGTTCGAGAACCGTTCGAATTCAAAGGTGGTAACATCCCGGGATCCCGTAATATTCCTCTGTCTCAGCTTCGAGGACGACTTAGTGAGATTCCTAAGGACAAAGCGATTTTTTTATATTGTAAAAGTGGCATGCGAAGCAAAAGTGCGGCGCAAATTTTAAGCAAGAACGGGTATGTGAAGCTTACTCATCTTCAAGGCGGCATCAGTGCATGGAGCGGGAAAGTGACGAAATAGAACAGGAACAGTAGGGGTTAGACAAGCGCTATAAGGAGTGAACTATGTATACGATACAGGTGGGGCAGCTCGTTTTGAATTTGGAAATTCTGATATATTTGCTATGCGGTGCGGTGGGTGTGCTTGCAATCAGAATGAAGACCAAACCATCGGCGGAGCGAGATAAAGTTGTCTCAGTTGCATTCCATGCAGTGTTATTGTGGTTAGTTGTATGGAAAGGTAGCTTGTTGCTTTTTCAGCCATCCGATGTGTTTGTAAACCTGTCGTCGCTTTTGTATTTTAGTGGTGGTGTAAAAGGGAAATGGCTTGCTACTGCCATAGCCGCGGCATATCTGCTAGTAAAGTTGCACAAGTTCAAAATTGGCAAGAAGGCAATAATTGAGCTGATGACGATTATGCTGCTGAGTTCATTTGTTGTTTTTGTTTTGGTGGAGGAGTCATTCAAACTAGTGGATTCCGGAGCAACACAGGTGGGAAGTGGCATTCAAAAGGGCCAGTTCGCCTCAGATTTTGAACTAAAGGATATGGATGGAAATCGTGTACACTTGTCTGATTTTCGCGGATCGATTGTTGTCTTAAATTTTTGGGCCACATGGTGTCCGCCTTGCAAGGCAGAAATGCCGCATATGGGGAGAATCCACAGAGATTATAAAGATAAAGGTGTGACTGTCTTAGCTGTCAATCTAACGACAACAGAAGGAAAGCTCAGCGACGTTAAGGAGTTTGTGACGAACGCCGGTTTAACCTTCCCAGTGGTACTTGATACAGAGGGCGTGGTCAAAAAGCAGTATCAGATCATGGCATACCCCACAACGTTTATCATAGACGAGCAAGGCGTCATTCGCCAAAGGTTCCTTGGAGCAGTCTCTTATGAGACGATGAATCAGATGATTCGCATGCTAAAATAGGAAATTCTCAGATGTGCCGGCATCCGCGATACGCTCACCTCTTACCAATGAATCCCCTTTGATGGCATTATCGAGAACACCCCATTTTTTACAGAAGTGACTTTTCTCACAGCGGCCTCGCTAAAGCCTTGGTAGAATAAGAGAAATTCAACCCAAGGGGGTGGTCACTAATGGTTATACCATGGTTGCGCTCGAACAAATATGCAGCTGGTTTGTTGTTATTATTACGTCTCTATGTTGGATGGGAATGGCTCACAACTGGCTGGCACAAGTTAACGGCAGGTTTTGATGCAACGGGGTATCTGAATAATGCAGTTGCTAAACCAGTCATAGACAGTGCCACAAAAGAACTCGTGTATCCCAATTATGTTTCGTTCTTGAAACATTTCGCGATACCAAATGTGAATTGGTTTAATACGTTGATTCCATGGGGTGAATTTCTTGTTGGGCTTGGTTTAATAATTGGGGTACTGACTACGGCAGCTACATTCTTCGGACTCTTGATGAATTTTATGTTCATGTTTGCCGGAACTGTCAGTGCCAATCCTTGGTTAATAATGTTAGGGGCAATCATTCTTGTCTCGGGAGCCAATTCCGGTAAATTTGGTGGAGATTATTTTGCGCTCCCTCTTATCCGCAAGGTGTTCCAATCGTTGCTTGCGACTATATTCGGCAAACATCGTCCGGGCAATTCTCACAGCTACAAACATGACGAAGATACGCCAAGTCTTTAATGACAAGGTGGCCATTGACAAGGTCGATGGTGCCTTGTTTTTTCATTTCACTCAACATACGATTTACGCTTTCTCGAGTTGCCCCAATCATTTCGGCTAATTCATTGTTGGAAAGTTTAACTGTAATGCGAACATCTCCATTCTCCCCAAACGGTTCACCGAACGAATTATGGAGACGGATGAGCAAAGAACAGAGGGCGCCATTCTTACCAAATAAAAGCATATCGCGGAGCTTCGTCTGAAGCATCCACTGGGACATGCCAATCCAACGCATGAATTCGACAGCAAGATCGCCATTCTCGCGAAGTAGCGATTCCAAGTCGTCACGACGAATGACACCTAATTCACAATCATCTAAAGCTTCGGCTGTAAAAGGGTGCTCTGACTTTGGGAGACTGTCGGCATGTCCAATTAAATCACCTGTAAACTGCATCGAGAGGGTGATCGCATTTCCGTCATTTGAGGTTTTCGTTAGTTTGATACAACCTTCGATAACATAGTACCAGCAGTCGGCCGGATCCCCTTCCCGGAACAAGGTTTCACCCTTTTTGATACGCTTTGGCATCATCAGCTTTAACATGCGAGATAAGTTATCTTCTGAGAAATAAGGCCGAATCCCTTGCGTGGACAGTCGTTTCTTCATCCGTATAACCTCCTTGCCATTCGTCCTTATTTTATCACAATGTGACATAAGTCACAGCATATTGATTGTTCCCATTTTAAAATAGAATCAAGAACGAGAAGGAGGTGGGAGAAATGACCATTCCATCTAGTTATCACAAAGAAAGTGCAAGAATGGTGTTGCAGAAGCAACTCGATCACCATCTTCAAAAGTTACGTGAGGATCATCAACAATTCAGAAAAGTAATCGAAGAGTGGGAACTAGTAGCGAAACGTGCAGATCAAGCTTATACAATTATGGAAGCCGCTTCTATATTATGCGGATTAAAACTAGAAATGAGAGCCTTCCGTAAATGTCTTAACGACCATGCCAAATGGGAAGATTCATGTCTGCTACCATTATTCAATGAATTTTTAACGAGAATGCAGAACCCCACAATGATTGCTTCACTCTGGGTGATCGAGAAGGAGCAAGCACTTGCTGACGAATATTGGCAAGCCTTCGAAGATGCCATCCATTCATTCACATTTCAAGCTCATGCCATTGACGTAGCGGAAGCCATTCAAAACTTGCGATTAGCCTGTGAGCTTGAGAAAAATCATTTGGCCATGGAAGAACAAATAATGTTTCCGCTAGCCGATGAGTTGCTAGATGATTTAGAGATTTTATATTACTAGTTTGGTTAAACCATAATTAGGAGGCATATATCAATGGAAACCACCACAGTAATGCAAATACGTTCAGATGTAGCTTCAAAAAGCAAGTTTAGTGGTCTTGGTTGGATCGTTCTTATCGTCACCCTACTGTTATCTTCTCCACTTCTGTACTTTTGTTTCGAGTTAGCGTTGGGCAATGTCGATTTGTTTAGTGTGAATGGTGCAAAGTAGACGCTTAATAGGGAGATTGAGGAAGCATGGGAAGCTGACTGTAAAGCCGGCTTCTTTTTTTGGTTAAAAAGGTTTGATCAACTCCGGTAGCTAGCGCTCTTTACACATACAGATTAAGAGTGATACGATTTTCTATATAGCCTTGAGAGAGTGCTTTGTGTGAGTATTTCAATTCAACATGATTCTTCGGAAAATGGGTGGGCCTCAATGGTTTTTTCTAGGTTTCTTCGTAGGGGGCTGATGATATTATGCGTATTGTTCGTGTTCGTCTGCACAGGATGTGGAGAGGAGCAGGTGACGGAGAGGGACGGCGGAGAAGTGGCGGGAGCGGAAGCTTCAGGTAAGCCAACAGAGCTACTTATCTCGGCAGCGGCAAGTTTGGCGGATGCTCTAAGGGATATCCAAGCCGCATATGCAGTGGAAGAACCCCGAGTAAAACTGGTGTTTAACTTTGGCGCATCTGGTTCTTTGCAGCAACAAATCGAACAGGGAGTAACGGCAGATTTATTCATCTCGGCAGCGACGAATAACATGAAGACACTGGTCAATCAAGGATTGGTTGACCCTGCAACACAAAGAACTCTTTTGCGCAATGAATTGGTCATTGTGGTACCAGCGAGTGGAGGCGGCCAAACCGTCATCGCCAAGCTAGAGGACCTAAATGACGCAACAGTGAGACATATAGCGATTGGCGAACCGCAGACGGTGCCGGCCGGTGGCTATGCCAAAGAAGCACTCCTTCAATCGAAGCTCTTTGCCTTGCTCTCGCCGAAACTTGTGCAAGGCAAGGATGTCCGTCAAGTGCTGACTTATGTGGAATCTGGTAATGCGGAAGCGGGGTTTGTGTATCGAACGGATGCACAGTCCTCGTCCAAAGTGAAGGTAGCGGTTCGAATTGATCCCAGCACATATTCGCCCATCGATTATTCGGTGGGCATCCTGAAAGCGAGCAAGCATTTGCAAGAAGCGGAAGCGTTTTGGACCTATTTGCAAAGCGGCACGGCAAGAGATGTTTTTCGGAAGTATGGCTTTATTATTCCTTAAGGACAGGCGGAATTGACATTGAATGGCGCTGACTTTGTATCTCCGATCTTGCTCTCGCTGAAGATATCGGTTGTGGCGAGCATCATTGTGCTTATCATAGGCGCTATGGTGGCTTGGGCAATGACACGCCGACGGCGGTTTCGTGGTTACACGCTGGTGGAGACGTTTATTATGTTGCCACTAGTGCTCCCGCCGACTGTGGTGGGTTTTCTACTTTTGGTGATCTTGGGTAAAAAAAGCGGGATTGGTCAACTCGTAGAGCGCCTGTTCGCTCAACCGATTATTTTCACATGGATGGCGGCGGTTATCGCTTCTGTGGTGGTCGCTTTTCCGCTTGTGTATCAAAGCGTAAAGACAGGGCTCCTGTCCGTTGACCGCGACTTGCTAGATGCCGCCAGGTCGATGGGTGCAAGTGAGTGGCAACTACTTGTTTATATCACGATTCCGCTTGCGAAGCGATCGTTAGTTACCGCCTATGTGCTCGGTTTCGCAAGAGGACTTGGCGAATTTGGCGCGACGCTCATGATAGCAGGTAATATTCCAAATCGTACCCAGACATTGCCTACGGCGATATATCTTGCCGTGGAATCAGGCAATCAGGCGCTTGCATGGGCATGGACGGGAGCAATTATTTTAATCTCATTTACTCTATTAGGATTAACTGCTATCAGACCAAAACGGGAGGAGGAGAACTAAATGCATGATGATCTCATTCCTGTAGCATATGTGGAAGCGGTTTTGTTCGCGGATGCTAACC
>JBILCE010000063.1:0-5921 GCA_044353305.1 Paenibacillus sp. | reverse complement strand
ATCCCAAAATCGCCCGGTGCTTTCTTCGTCACCATACCAATTTCGAGGCCACGCGGAAATACTTTACCGAGTCCGGATGTGATGACGACATCCCCTACTTTAATCGGATCATTCGGGTCGATATTGGTCATAATGAGTTGTTGGGTTTCGTGATCAAACTGTTCAATAATTCCGAATGAAGTCGTTTCTTGACCCTTCACAGTAGCAGCAATCGCCTTAGAATTTCGATTCTTATCGTCTATATCAGGCAATAATTGGACGGTTGATGTAAGCGAAGATACACGAGTGACACGCCCTAGCAACCCTTCGATTGACATGACGGCCATATTTTCCTTGATACCATCTTTGGCACCAAGATCTATGTTGATGACATTGCTAAAAGGATCAGCACTAACCGCCTGCACTTCAGCAATCCTATACATCATCTTATCCGCATTTTTTTGGCGTTCCGTAAAGCCCAGCATGTCTTGGAGTTGCTTATTTCGTGCCTCTAGATCATTTAATCGCATCGTATCTTTGGCGTACCTGGCTAATGTTGCTTTCAGCACCTGATTCTCTTCATAGGTGACTCTGATATCATGAACACCCTGAAAAAAACCCGCAACAGCGCGGGTTGGCTTATAAAATAAACCTTGAACCCAAGAAACCGAATCCTTCACAAACCGCTCCGGCCATGTGAGCGACTCTCTTCTGCCGATTGTTAAACCCATCAGCGCTATGAACACGATGAGAGCAAGCAACAAAATGAGCAATTTCTTATTCCCCATAAGCTTAAGCAAAAAAAATCACACCTTCTCCCGGACAAACAGGAAAGCCCGGACTAGATACGCCTAGCGCCGGGATTTCATTGATGAGCCGGACTTCACTTTGAATAAATGAATATTTTCGAGCGCTCGACCTGTTCCAATGGCTACACAATCTAACGGGTTTTCGGCAACCAGTACAGGCATTCCCGTCTCACGTGTTAACAGCTTGTCCAGATTACGAAGCATCCCGCCACCTCCCGTCAAGACGATCCCACGGTCCATAATATCCGCAGCAAGCTCGGGTGGACAACGCTCTAAGGTGAGCTTGACGGCATACACAATGCTGTTCACCGGATCAGAAAGAGCCTCAGCAATTTGATCGGAAGTGACAAGGATTGTCTTCGGAAGCCCGCTTACGAGATCACGTCCTCGAATTTCGAGTGTTTCCACTTTCTCCATTGGCAAAGCAGAACCAATCTCCATTTTTAATGTTTCACTGGTTCGCTCTCCGATCATTAGGTTATATGCCTTCTTGATGTACTGAGCAATTGATTCATCCATCTCATCACCGGCGATGCGGATGGAGTTGCTGGTAACGATCCCACCAAGTGAAATAACCGCTACTTCAGTTGTACCCCCACCGATATCGACCACCATGCTACCAGTCGGCTCCCAAACTGGCAAATCAGCGCCAATTGCAGCTGCAAAAGGCTCTTCAATTGTGTAAGCATCGCGGGCTCCTGCCTGCTTCGTAGCATCTTCAACTGCTCGCTTCTCAACAGCCGTAATACCCGATGGAACACATACCATTACATTCGGATGACGCTGGAATAATAAACGTTGTTTCTGAGCCTGACGCATAAAGTATCTAATCATCGTTGAAGTCGTCTCAAAATCAGCAATTACGCCATCTTTCATCGGACGGATAGCACGAATGTTACCTGGCGTACGGCCAATCATCTTCTTAGCGGAATCTCCAACTGCTTCAATCGTCTTCGTATCAGTGCGTAGCGCAACAACGGACGGCTCACGAACGACAATGCCTCTTCCTTTTACATATACAAGGGTATTTGCAGTCCCCAAATCAATGCCGAGATCTCTGGTGAATCCTCCGAACATGCTGTCACTTGCTCCCTTCTGTTGTCAGGCACGAACGGTACAGCGAGCTAGGCCCGCCGCTACCATTCGGACTGCTTATCTCTCCGGTTAATAAAACGAGAAATGGCTACTTCTTTATTATATTACAGATATCCTTTTTCCTTCAAACTAACAAATCCAGAATCACCAATCACCAGATGATCCAGCACCTCAATTCCAATTAACTTCCCCGCCTCCACAAGACGCTGCGTTAGTTCAATATCTTCCGCACTTGGGGTTGGATCGCCGCTCGGATGGTTGTGCGCACATACAATAGAAGCACTACTGCGCTTAATGGCAGCCCGAAATACCTCCCTGGGGTGAACTATGGATGCGTTAAGACTTCCCATGGAAAGTGTTTCCTGTCCGATGACAAAGTTTTTGGTGTTCAAGAAGAGGACGATAAAATGCTCTTTCTGCAAATATCGCAACTCTTCCTTGAGCAGACTAGCGACATCTTGCGGTGAACGAATTTTAACCCGATCCTCCATAACGGATCTAGCCATTCTTCTTCCGAGCTCAATACCTGCCTGCAATTGCATGGCCTTGGCTTCGCCAATCCCACGAATGCCCGTAAGTTGCTCCACACTGACATCGGACAAACCTCGTAGCGAGCCGGCCTCCTGAAGCACACGTTGTGCTAGGGCGACCACCGATTCCGCTTGAGTGCCTGTCCGAAGCAAAATAGCCAACAGCTCTGCATTACTAAGAGCGCTGGGGCCGCCTTTCAGCATCCGCTCCCTCGGACGATCATCCGACGGTAAATCGCGGAGCATCTGTTTTGGTAAATCCATTAGTTCCCCTCTTTCATCTTGATAGTATGGATGGCAAACGGCAAATTTAACCGATGCTATCCTTACCAATTATACCAAGAGGAACCATGACTGTCTGCGAAATTTATGACCAACGATATGTCTTAACGTGAGGCAACATTAAATCGTTTCAATCCCAAATCGAGCGAGTAATTCACTAAGAAGGGCGAGGGACATCCCGACAACGTTGAAATAATCTCCATCTATTCGATCAATGATCGTTGCACCAAGCCCTTGAATGCCATAGGACCCAGCTTTATCGAGTGGCTCACCTGTGGAAATGTATCGACGAATTTGCTGCTCAGAAAGCGACTTCATGGTTACATGCGTCACACGATGTGACGTCTCTGAACGACCGGATTGTAAATCGAGACAAGTAATACCTGTGTACACTTGATGGGTGTTTCCTTGGAGCTTAGATAGCATTTGGAAAGCTTCCTCAGCATCCTTTGGCTTGCCTAGCACATGCCCTTCATGGACAACAACCGTATCGGAGCCGATGACAATCCCGTCTTTGGCTTCCTGGCTAAGTTTCAGTTGCTCATAAACCGTGTAAGCCTTACGAAAAGCAAGTGTCTCCACCAGTTGGGAAGGGCTCATCGGACTATTTATCGTTTCGTCTACATCGCTTGGCTTAATCAAGTAAGGCAGACCCAACATGCGAATAAGTTCTTGCCTTCTTGGCGAAGTGGAGGCTAGATACAGTGTTGCAATAACACGATGGGCGGTCAAAACTGGCATGCCTCCTTAAGTTACCAAACTATGGCCTAAAGCTTGCGGTATAGCCAAATAGCGGAAGCAATCCCCAATATAGAAAGGAGATTGAGTTTAATCTGCAGGGCAATGTCATACCTGATGACCTGGAGGTCAGCTTTTGGTTGCCATTTCAGTTCAGCTGATTTCGTCAAGAAACTTAGCGATGGAACGGAAACGATGAGCTGTGTCAAGATAGCAGCCGCAACAAGGCCAAGGATAAGGAATAATATAAACGTCCATTTCGATTTTCTCATGCGGGCACCTCGATTTTCATTAGCTCTCAAATCATTCTAGTCCAATGTTACTATTATACGTCTTGGTGTCAAATGTGACAATGAATAGAAATCTGAAAAACAGAAAACCCCTATCGGGACTCTTATTGAAGAGATCGCCAACAGGGGTTGAAATTATTATATCGAGATCATGGAAAGCAGATCGTTACCACTAATCAGGCTTTGCATTAGGTCAGATTGCACATTCCATAATGTAGCCGTGGATGGTGAGCGATTGTATTCATCAAGCGACTTTTTGGCTGTTTGCATGGAAGTGTTAACTTTTTGCAACGACATCTTGGCTTCATTAGGTATCCCATCGGCTACGGATGTAGCCACGATGGACCATGCTTCATATGCCGTCTTTAACGACTGCAAGCTCTTTTCATCGATCGGCTTCATTTTGGAATCAGCTAGATGCTGCAGACTAAGATCGCTCATCATTCCAAGCAACTTGTCAGTTTGAGCTAAATACGCCTTAAGTGAATCCGCACTGCCATTCCACTTCACTGATCGAACAGCGGGGATGGTGTATGATTTCACATACAAATCCAACTTTTGCTGAAGCTGCTTGCTTAAAGTCGTTGCTTTATCACGATTTTGTGCCATTCCGATATAGACACGATATTGGTCACCAGGCTCAACAACGGCCGCATACCCTTTTTTGCGTAAATCAGCTACACGGGCATCCGCTATTTGCTTAGAGAGGTAACTACCTCCCTGGATTACGGTAAATGTCCGAGCCGACGCTTCCAGTAACGTACCAGCGGATGCGAACTTCGATTGTGACAGGCTACCTGCGGTAGTTTGGATGTTATTCGCACCGACCGGTGTAATCGCCGATTGATCAATCTTACTAGGATCTAAACCAGCTACGGTAGATGCTCCGGTGACACCTTCATTCGCAATGGCTTCGAGCATAGCACGGGTACCGTCAAGACCAGACTGCTTCGGGTCATTGGAGAACAGATGGAGCACGAAGAAACCCAAAACAATTCCAATTAAAGCTGCACCCGCCATCGAAAAAGTTAACTTTCCCCAAGGGGGATTAGCGGAACGCTGATGCGCTGCATATACGAGTTCTGGCCATTCGTGTGACGGATACCGAGGGCGCTGGTCACCTGAATGAATGGCTCGCTCCACCCGCTCCACTTCGCTTTCCATCGGCGTTTCCCACAACGCATAATCGTTGGATAAAGGATTCATCATCTGCGGATCACGCCAAGCTGAATAAGCCGTTCGCTCTGCTTGTTGATGATTGACGGAATCATCATTCGATTGTTTAGCATGAGACAACTCTATGATCCGGAATTCCTCTTTGTTTAACGGAATAACATTAGGCAAGTACTGATTTTGTGACTGATTGGGTTGATTAGATTGGTCTATTTTACCCTGCTCGTTCGGATCAATCCGATAAGTTAGGCGAGTTTTATTCACGAGATGCACTCTCCCTTGTCCGTTTCCTGCTTTTACATTATGTAGGAGAGGACAAGATTAGAACCATTTTTAGATGATCCGTTTCACACTAAGAGGCATTCCTATTGGATTAAAGTGAAGCCTTCAACGATCGGGAAAGCTGATCAGCTACCTTCCAGATGTCCCCAGCTCCCATTGTAAGGACAAGGTCGCCAGAACGTACGGTGTCGCTTAAATAGGCAAACACATCCTCTTTGGTAGGCAAATGTCGGGCATTGGGATTACTGTTCTGACGAATAAGCTCGGTTAACTTCTCTGAGTTGATGCCCTCGATCGCCGCTTCGCCAGCCGGACTATAAATGTCGGTGATCATCACCTCATCCGCTCCTGCGAAGGCACGACTGAATGCATCGAATAAAAAGTAAGTGCGCGTATACCGTTGCGGCTGGAACACTGCGATAATTCGCTTGCCTGTTGCTTTGGCAGCATGAATCGTTGCTTCGATCTCCGTCGGATGATGGGCGTAATCGTCAACCACAAGAACGCCATCGGTTTCACCTATCACCTGGAAGCGTCGCTTTGCTCCGCGGAATTCCGAGATCGCTTCTGCCACCTGGTCAAAGGTAAGTCCGGCTTCCATGCATGCGACTAATGAGGCTAATGCATTCGCTACATTGTGCCGACCAGGTACCGCCAACGTCATCGTACCGAGTGGTAGCCCATGGTGAGCGACCACGAACGAAACTTGACGATCGCCTAGACGAATGTCCGAAGCGGTGAAA
>JBILCE010000062.1:0-5943 GCA_044353305.1 Paenibacillus sp. | reverse complement strand
CAATTGTAAAAACAATTAAGTAACCTTGAAGCCCCGTAGTGTGACTGATCACGAACCCCGCTAATGCAGGTCCTACCAATCCGGCAGATGTGAAAGCGATTGAGTTTAATGCCAAGTACCGAATTCGATTATGTTCATTCGACACATCATACATCAGTGTCAGATAGCCCATCCAATAAAAGCCATTTGCAACTGAATGAATGATCGCAAAGAGGTAGAAAAACTGGCCAACTGCTTCCCCTGAAACAATTACAAGTAAGTAAAATAGCACATGAAAACCGATACCAATTCTAAAGGTGACCAACGTGTCTCGTTTTTTGACTATCCATCCAGCCACCACGAAAAAAAGTGACGTCGTAGCAAATAAAATAACATAGTACAATCCGTTTACTAAAAAACTTTGAGTCAATCTCCATAGGTACAGGGTTAAAAATATGCCTGACATGGAGGCGCCCAGTTGAAACCCCGCATGAAGATAGATAGAGTATAGAGCATCCTTAGACATGCGATTACTGGGTGGAAGCACCTGCTCTATCTTCTGCGCCTGACTATTTTGATTCAGTGACATACTTTTAAACCCCTTTTTACCTCAACTCATTCCAAAAAGTCCATTGCCATTATAACGCAAAAAGCCAATACACGTAACATAATATTTTAGCTAACTGCGGAGTCCCACAAGACGAAAAAAAGAAGTAAAGATGAGCGAACAGAAACTACCCCCATTCATTATTTAGAATTGTTGCACAGAATACAACAATATAGCTATTAGCCTTCCTTCGAACAAAAAATTATTGCATTATTTACCACTTTATTATGAGTTAGAATACAGTTAGAGTGTTATATCTCTCTATGCTTAGTGATTTGCAAATATGTTATACTAAAGACAAATGAGTGCTTTATTTTACGTAAGAATGGGTAGAGGTGAATCGTGCATGAGCACACGGATAGAAGTGACAGGGAATGAAGTCAACTATGTGCGAATGAAAACAACGAAACCAAAGAAACATACCTATAAATTACTATTTGGCACTTGGGTCCTCTTAATTGCCTTAGGCGCCATGGGTTCGAAATTGTATACCGATCATCTAAAAAATGCTGTGACCGCTGAAATCGCCAAACAAACGGAAGTGCAACTTAAGCAAGTTCAGGATGACTACAAGAAACAACTCGACAGCCTAAGGGATTCATTAACAAGCGATGTGGCGAAGCTACAGGCGAAGATCGATACACTTAACGAACTACTTGCATTCACTAAAGATAGCGCTAACAATAAAACAGATAATAGCAACCAACTATATACACAACTTGCAGAACTGAAGAAAAAGCTGGACGAGCTCCAGAAAAATCTGGATGTGCTGAAATGACATCTATACAACTAATCAATCGGTTAATGTTGCTTGTCACCGCACCTTTTATCGGTATGATAATCGTCTTATTCGCCACTTCCTCCCAAGTGAAGGTTCCTATGTTGTCCACCACAATGCCGGACCAACTCTCGATTCGGTTAGAAACAGACACACTTGTGAACAAGCTTACTTTAGCTGGGTCGAATGCTACTGCTACGAAATCGACAGTAGAGAAAGTTTATCAATCGTATGAAAAAACCAATTCAGAAGTGGCCAACATGATTAAACTGGCGTCGACACAGTTACCAAAGCCTAATCTAGTGTTCGAATCCCGCGTATCTACGGCATTTGGCACACCTATTCGGACGGTAACCTCAGGAAATATCGATCTGAAGCTTTATAAATATCAAGACCGCAACTATAAAGGGTATGCATTAAAGGCCGATTTGAAAACGGACAAAGCCATGAAAATGGTGATCGGCAAAGATAAGCTTGGAGGTAGCGAGACCACACTGTCTGCGACTAGTCGTTACGGAGCTATTGCTGGAATCAATGCAGGCGGTTTTGCAGATGCAGGTGGTAGTCGTTATCCGACGGATAATACAATCTACAATGGTAAATACATTTATGGATTTTTTCCACCCGGACTTGGATTTACCTTCATCGGACTTAGTACTGATCACAAGCTGATCGGCGGTTCTTTTGCACGTGAGAGCGATTTGGAAAAGCTTAAGCCGTCATTCGGTGTCTCCTTCCAGCCAATTCTGATGCAACGCGGCCAGAAGTCGATCATTCCAGACAAATGGTACACCCCCTATCGAGCTCCTCGAACGGTTATCGGCAATTTTAAGAACGATCAATTGCTAGTTATCGTAACAGACGGATACGACGAACAAGGCGGGTCTGGCGCAACGCTTGGTGAACTACAAGATAAGATGAAATCGCTCGGCGTCGTTGATGCCTATAATTTGGATGGGGGAGGATCATCTACCCTCGTTTTTGATGGGGCGTTAGTAAATAACCCGTCGGATGGCAAAATGCGATTGCTACCTACACATTTTTTGTTTTTTAAATAATTGTCACAAATGGACGTTTTCTTTCGGGTCAGGGTTGGGTATAATATAGTGGACTAGAAGAAGTAATGGGGGTGCTGTCATGCTAACATCGGTGAAATTTTGGCTTACAATTATAACGTTCTTGCTATTTATCGTAGCGATTCTGACTGCAGCTTACAATGAAGATAAAACCAAAGGTCTGTAATCCTTAGATCGTCCTATGTTTACATACCAGGCTATTTAGCTAGAAAATTGGCAAGTCACGGAACCCTTCAATGATGAAGGGTTCTTTTTTATGTTCAAGTTAAGCCTGCGGGCTCTGTACTTTCCCATCTTATCTTCTTGCTTGATTCATTTCGGCAATACAAACTGAACAAATCGGTTTATCCCTATACGTTAAAATAGTCTCTATCGAAGAGCAAAACACACATTTTGGACGAAAACGCTCCAAAAAAAGTTGATCCCCCTCCACCAATATCTCAATAGGATCGCCCTGATTCATCTTATACATTCTCCGCAAAGATTTCGGCAAGACAATTCGACCGAGCGGATCTACTCTTCTCACAATACCTGCAGGTTTCACTTTGCTCACCTTCCCTTTCTAACCTATATTTACTTAAGCCCTGGAAATGAAGCTTGTCGTAACGCTTCATAGAGCACAATCGCGACCGAATTAGACAGATTGAGCGATCGCACTGCCGCATGGGAGATCGGAATTTTAATCAGTGTGTCCGGATGTTGATCGATTACATGCTGTGGAAGTCCTTTCGTTTCTTTGCCGAACACCAGAAAGTCGCCATCTTGGTATTCAATTGTTGAATATCCCTTACTTGCTTTCGTTGTGGCGAAAAAAAAGCGACCTTCCGGATACATATCCAACAATTCTTGGAGGGAGTCATGGTACTCAATATGAACGGAATGCCAATAATCGAGTCCTGCACGCTTCAGTTCTCGATCATCCGTTGAGAATCCAAGTGGTCTAACCAAATGCAAGATCGTGCCTGTTGCCGCGCAAGTTCTGGATATATTGCCGGTGTTCGCAGGGATTTCAGGTTCAACAAGTACGATATGGAACGGCATACTGATCACTCCCATCCTATTAATCTATATATTTTACATCACGTTTACAAGCCCTTTATCCTCGATTGAACATCCTATGGGATACTTAGAGCAACCACTTACAATCTGGTCCTTCTAGGAGATGAGTTAAACATGAGAACAAAAATTTTAGTTGTCGATGATGAGCCTTCAATTTCCATACTACTCCATTTTAATTTAACACAAGCAGGTTTTGATGTGCACTGTATATATGATGGAGATGCGGTTTTTGAGGCCGTTCGAACGTATCGACCCGATCTAGTCGTTCTGGACCTGATGCTACCCCGGATGGACGGTATTCAGGTTTGCCGTAAGCTAAGAGATCAAGGTAATCTCGTTCCCATTATCATGTTGACCGCACTGCAAGATTTGTCTGATAAAGTGGCGGGACTCGATAATGGAGCAGACGATTACTTAACAAAACCGTTCAGCCCCTCAGAACTTATTTCTCGGATACATGCTATTCTGAGACGAAGCCGTACAAAGGTTGCAACCCATGAGGAACCCGTTCGTATACAAATTGGAAATCTAGAAGTGAAGCCTGATCTTCGGGAAGTTACCCTGGGTGGGAGCCCTATCGAATTAACACCAAAAGAATTTGAATTACTTGTCTTCCTATGTAAACATCGTGGCAAAGTATTAAGTCGGCAACAATTGCTTCATGGGGTATGGGATTATCATTTCCTTGGTGATACGCGAATTGTCGATGTGCACATTAGTCATCTTCGCGACAAAATCGAGTCTCACCCTCGTCAACCCGGTTATATCATTACCGTTCGTAATATCGGATATAAACTGATTGAGCCGATGGCACACAAAAAATCAGCCCCCGCTTCCGGAGGCTGATTCTTACGCACCTTCCACTGTCTTATCCTTATCCGTTTCGTCTCTGGAAGTCGACCATAAAATCAGCTAACGCTACACAGGCTTCTCGTGGCAGGGCATTGTATGTTGAAGCGCGCAAACCGCCGACACTGCGATGGCCTGCCAAACCAACAAATCCATTTTGTTCTGACTCTTTTACAAACTGTTTTTCCAGTTCTTCACTGTTCATACGCCATGTAATATTCATGATCGAACGATCAGATGTATCGACAAGCCCCTGATAAAAACCACCGCTCTTCTCAATAACATCGTAAACGAGCTGCGCTTTCTCCGTATTATGCTTCTCCATTGCTTGAATCCCGCCTTTTGCTTTAACCCACTTGAGCACCAAATTGACCATGTAGATCGAATGTACTGGTGGAGTGTTATAGAGCGAGTCATTCTTGCTATGGGTAGCATAACTTAGGATCGTTGGAATGTTCTTGTTCGCCTGGGCAAGATAATCGTCTCTCACGATCACAAGAGTAACACCGGACGGTCCAAGGTTCTTCTGTGCACCTGCGAAAATAAGGGAAAATTTCGAGTAATCCATTGGCTTGGCTAAGATCCCACTGGTCCAGTCTCCAATTAGCGGAATATTGCCCGTCTCTGGAAACGAAGTATACATGGAACCTTCAATAGTGTTGTTACCCGTTATATGAAGATAGGCTGCATTAGGATCTACCTGAATTTCATTAGGGGAAGGCAATCGACTGAACTTTACATTCTTAGTGCTCGCTGCAATCGATGCTTGACCGATAACCTGCGCCTCTTGGTATGCTTTCTCAGCGAAACTGCCTGTGATTACATATTGGGCCACTTTACCTGGTGTCAAGAAATTTAAAGGCACTAAAGCAAACTGTGTGCTTGCGCCGCCACCAAGGAACAAAACCTTATAGCCGGTTGGTAAACCCATAAGTTCCAGCATAAGCTTCTGTGCCTCGTCATTGATTGCCTCGTATTCTTTACTTCGATGGGAAATTTCCATTAGGGACATCCCAATCCCTTTGTAATCTACGAACTCTTCTTGAGCTTGCTTCAATACTTCTAGGGGAAGAACGGCCGGTCCGGGATTGAAATTATACGCACGTTTACTCATCACATAGTCCATCCTTTGCCACTTCGTTTACGCTAAATAATAACAAATTAAAGCTTTGAAGTATAGACCCAGAGAGGGCAAATTATGACGTAATCAGTAACGTTATCCACTGTACGTTAGATGAATTTTAGCTTCTCATACGTCTTACCAAGCACACCTTTGGCATCGCCCTTCATCCAATTTTCCACAAGCGTGTAATAGATCGAGCGGAAATCAACTTCGTATTTCAAATCTCCATTATCGAGGTTACTCAAACTTGGATACATCCCGTACATTCCGCCCTTCACCTGGCCACCAAGCACGAGCACCGGTCCGGCTGCACCATGATCGGTACCACCAGATCCATTCTCTTTTACGCGACGGCCAAATTCAGAAAACGCTAGCGTTACTACCCGATCCTGAAACCCTTGAACTTCAAGATCTTTATAAAAGCTTGCAATTGCATCGTCCATATCTTTGAGGAGCTTAGCATGCATATCTT
>JBILCE010000061.1:0-5950 GCA_044353305.1 Paenibacillus sp. | reverse complement strand
TCTTTGATGATTTCAGAAATACCTGCCGCAATTTCACGAATTGGTAAAGTACGTAATGTGGCAATATCATATAGAACAAGTTCAGGTTGATGGAATGCACCAATACTGTTTTTTGAAAGAGGATGATTAACTGCTACTTTCCCTCCTACGCTACTATCATGAGCAAGAACAGTTGTCGGGATTTGTACGAATTTGATACCACGCATATAAGTAGCAGCTACGAAACCAGCCAAGTCACCAACTACGCCGCCACCGAGTGCAACTACCGTTGAACTTCGGTCTAGTCCTGCTTCCATAGCAACAGTCATGACGTCGCTATATACATTAAGGGACTTTGACTTTTCGCCTGATTCCATTATGGCAGTAACTACCTTGTATCCCCCCGCAGCAAGAATTTCCTGCAGTCTAGGAAGATGGTATTGGGCTACTTGAGTATCTGTAACAATTAACAGAGGCGATTTTTTGTTAATACCTTGCTGTTCGAACAAGACCGAAGCATGTTCTAAGATGTCTTCCCCAATGTAGATAGGGTAGGATCGCTCTCCTAGCTCCACTCTTAACTCTCTCATTTTAATAGCGCTCCGTTTGCGATTTATAATTCTCATAGTTGGCACGAATTTCTTCTAGTGAATCGCCACCAAACTTCTCCATAAATGCACGTGCAACTTCCCAAGCAATCACATTCTCCATAATTACGCCAGCTGCTGGTACGGCACAAGTATCTGAACGTTCCACTTGAGCGGTAAACGGTTCTTTCGTATCAATATCAACACTCTGTAATGGCTTATATAGGGTAGCAATCGGCTTCATAACACCACGCACAACGATCGGTTCGCCGGTTGTCATTCCGCCCTCAAATCCACCTGCACGATTAGAAGCGCGGTGAAATCCATTATCCTCCGCGTACATGATTTCGTCGTGAACTAAATTACCGGGTAATGAAGCAGCCTCAAAACCTATACCAAATTCTACCCCTTTAAATGCTTGAATAGATAGCACTGCTTGGGCAATTCGACCATCCAATTTTCTGTCCCATTGAACATGACTGCCTAAACCGACAGGTACACCTTCAATGATGACTTCGACAATACCACCCAGCGTGTATCCACCTGTCTTCGCAGTATCGATCGCTGCTATCATTCGTGCTTCTGCATCTTTGTCCGCTACACGAACTGGTGACTCTTCGGTAATACGATTTAATTCATCTATTCCACAATTCGGAACTTGCGCAACTACATCGCCAATGCTCCGAACATGAGATACGGTTTTGATACCAAATTCAGCAAGTAAACGTTTTGCAATTGCTCCAACCGCAACACGAACAGTTGTTTCTCGAGCACTGGAACGCTCAAGTATGTTACGCAAATCTCGTTGGTTATATTTGAGTCCACCATTTAAATCAGCATGACCCGGTCTAGGTCGATGAACACGACGTCTTGCCTCATCTTCTTCCGTCGGTTCAGCTCCCATTATGCGAGTCCAATGCGTCCAGTCTTTGTTCTCGACAACAAGAGCAATGGGTGCACCAGTTGTTTTTCCATGCCGGATCCCACCAACAATATTGACTGTATCTTTTTCGATTTGCATGCGCAAACCGCGTCCATACCCTTTTTGCCTACGAGCCAATTGCTCATTAATATGTTCTGCCAAAACATCCAGGTTGCTTGGCATCCCTTCAATGATGGTCGTTAATTGTGGTCCATGAGTTTCCCCTGCAGTCAAGTAACGCATCGTATGTCCCCCTCGCGGTGCCCGGTCTTCTACTATGCCCGGTCCTGTATCGAACGCTTTAGCGCTTTTAAGCGCTGAGATACGCTTTATTATAGTATAGTGACATTGGTTTTGACAACCAACAAAAAAACACGCCGCGGCTATTACGCCAATTTGCAGCGTGTTGCTTTAATTTTTAATCTGATTCAGCGCAAGGATGACTTGCGAACCGTTGTTCGATCGATTTCTTTCAGATCGCCCACTAGAGTCATAATTTGAATGGAATCAATTCCGAGTAACTGAGCACATTCTCGGATTGAAATGACCCCTTTACGATACGCAGCGATAACTTTCCGTTTGTCCATGGAATCCTCCTGACCGGTTTAACCGGATCTGATTAGGTATCCATAGTATGGCTATAAGAGGAAACCACTATACCCATATGTGATTTGATTAGGATTATATTGAAGCAACAATGTTTTGAGTTAGACCCACTGATTAATTGATTTGTTATAGTCAATAAGTTCATCCGGAGTGAAAAAATTACCAATTTCACGCGCTGCACTCTCGGGTGAATCCGATCCATGAATCAAGTTGCGATTGGTATGGGTCGCATAATCACCACGTATGGTACCCGGTATTGCTTCTGTAACATTCGTCTTTCCAATGAAGATACGTGATAGGGCAATAACATCGTCTGCTTGCCAAACCATTGCAAAAACAGGTCCAGACGTTATAAAATTCATTAAATTATCATAGAACGGCTTCCCCACATGTTCTGCATAATGCGTTTCCGCTTTCTCTTTCGAAACATTCATTAACTTCGCTCCGACAAGTTGAAAGCCTTTTGCTTCAAAACGTCGAACCACTTCACCAACAAGACCACGCTGAACACCATCAGGTTTGATCATAATAAAGGTGCGTTCCATGCGCTCCATCTCCTTCATTTATCAATAAGAACGGTTGCCGATAAAACGTGCGATTCGAGTTAGATCTTGTTTTGCCTGAATATCTGGAAGATTATCAAGCGATGCAATCGCTTTATCAATGTAACGTTCTACAAGTTGTTCTGCACAGGCGATACCATTGCTAGAGCGAACAAGTTCAATGAAACGGGTAACATCGGTTTGGCCGTCTACAGCCCGGATACGATGTAGTTCTTCAATAATCATCTGACGGAGCTCAGGCTGTCTGAGAGCACTAAGCACAGGAAGTGTGATATTCCCTTGTCGGACATCACTACCTGGCGGTTTGCCAATCGTTGCTTCCGTGCCGCTAATGTCGAGCAAATCGTCACGTATTTGAAAGGCCATTCCAGCAAAATAACCAAAACGATATAGTTGGCGACTTACAGATTGTGGTGCTTCAGCAGCAATGGCCCCCAACTGACAGCTAATTGCAATCAAAAGTGCCGTTTTTCGTTTAATCCGAAGAAAATAATCACGAACTGTTTGGGAATAGTTAAAGAACAAACGAATTTGCTCCATTTCCCCAATTGTCATTTCAACAATAGCCTTTGACATAATTTGATGGATCAATGGATTGGGCAATTGCGTGACTACGCCAAGCGCTTTAGCAAAAATATAATCACCAGTATACATCGCAATCCGATTGTCCCACTTCGATTTCACTGTTAATTGACCGCGTCTCGTATTCGCATCGTCGATGACATCATCATGAACCAATGAAGCCATATGAATAAGTTCCATCGGAACAGCGATGTTTTTAAGTGACTGAAGATCACCATTTCCGAATTGACCCGCCAAAAGTACGAAAACAGGGCGAATTCGTTTGCCACCCGCTTTAAGCAAATGTACGGAGGTTTCTTTCAAAGTCGGGTGCTCGGAGTATACACTACGTTCGAGCTCCTTTTCAATATAATCAATTTCTTTCTTTAGCCTAGCATACATATCCAATAATTTCATTCGTTCACCTGCTGCGGAGATTTGTCTTTACGGGTATGTGAATGCATTCCGCCGGGCTCCCATATTTGAATTGACACAGGCCTTTCAAGAAGACCTAATTCCCATGCGTACTGAAAAAATAGTTGGAGTCCTCTCCATTGCGTTGGGCCAAAATCATAGCATAGACGATTAAAATATGTAATCCAATCTGATTTGTTACCCCCAGCTTTAAAGATCGCTTCTTGGGCAACAGGCTCCAAGTTCGCAAAACAATGTTTCTTACCTACAACGAAAGAGTCATAGATGCGGTTTACAAGGGCCGGTTGTTGGCTAACCGTTTTTTTGCTTACTGCCCACACGGCATAAGTCATCGATTCCCCCGTATGTCGGTTCCATAGTTCACCTAAGTCGGTAACTCTATATGAAGTGTTGGAACGGTTAGCGCGGATGGCGTCATCTCCAATTAATAAAGCGGCATCGGCCGATTTCATCATCTCATCTAAGTTCGGTGAGGCAGTAAGATAGGTTGGGCATCCATTATAAAACTTTGCAATTATAATTCTCAATAAATGTGCTGTAGTGGCTGAAGATGTTGTAAGCGAGATTGTCCCATTTACGATATCCTCAAAAGGCTCTTTATGAAAAAGAAGCAACGAACCAACTTTACCAACTGAGCTAACCGATAAGTCGGGAAAAAGAACATAATCTTCGAAAGATTGTCCGTAGGCAAACGAGGAAATGGGTCCAATATCAATTTCACCTAAAGTCATTGCTCGGTTAAGTCCGGTAGGTATTTGCACCATTATTTCAAGTTCATCGACGAACTGATTGTATGGGAAGTAATAAAAGAGGGGCAAAACGTTCGTGTAATCGATTCTTCCGAGACGAATCCTCCTAGTCACGATTCTCCCCATCTCCTAAATAAGTCATGTTCGATTCCCATGCTATCTAGAACTTTACCTACAATAAAATCAACCATGTCACTTAATGATTGAGGTCCTTGATAAAAGGCAGGCATAGCTGGAATGATTCTGACACCCATACGAGCAAGAATAAGCATATTCTCGAGATGAATAGCGTGTAAAGGAGTTTCACGGGGAACGACAATAAGCTGTCGGCCTTCCTTCAGCATAACATCGGCCGCTCGTTCAACAAGGTTATCCGATGCCCCTCTTGCTATCGCGGCTAGGGTACCCATTGAACATGGGATCACGACCATCCCTTGTGTCCTGAACGAACCGCTTGCTATAGCAGCCCCTATGTCTTGAACAGGATAATAAGTCAAATTACCCTGACAGGAATCAAATTCTTGATCCAATATTTCTTTACGTTTGCTTACATTCCAACCTAACTCATCATGCAACACACGCCATCCCGCATCTGTGACGACTAGGTGAACATCATGTCCACTATTCAACAGATAACGGCACAATCTAATGCCATAAGCTACACCACTTGCTCCCGTTATTCCAATTATCCATGGTCTGTTCATGATAAAATCACCAAGTCAATCAACGTAAATGTGAACATCACGCAGCTTAACACCCCATTCATCGTAAAAAAAGCAGTATTTAGTCTAGACAAGTCATATGGCTTTAGAATGGTGTGTTCATAAATCATAATAACGTATGAGATGAAAAGTCCAATAAGATATAACCAGCCAAGGTCACTTAACCAATATAACATTAAAAAGCCAATAGCTGTAATGAAATGAAACAACCTTGATATGATGAGGGATCTTGAAATTCCAAATCGACTAGGAATCGAATAGAGCCCTTCTTTACGATCAAACTCATAGTCCTGACATGCGTAGATAATATCAAAACCAGCTATCCAAAAAGCGACTGAGATGAAAAGAACAAGGGCAGCAAAACTAAAGCTACCTGTAATTGCAATCCAACCACCAAGCGGGGCAAGCGCAATAGTTAAACCTAAAAAAACATGACAAAACCATGTAAACCTTTTGGTATATGAGTAAAACACAAGGAAAAATACCGCAATTGGCAAAAGATTCATGGAAAGAGGACTTAAATTAGATGTTGCAAAAAAAAGCATGATAAAGGAAATCACAATAATAACGATTACTTCTTTGGACTTGAGTAGTCCCGCGGGGATGGCTCGCATCGCTGTACGCGGGTTTTTCATGTCAATTGTTTTGTCGATGACACGGTTCAAGCCCATTGCTGCACTTCTTGATCCGACCATAGCCAATGTGATCCAGCCGATTTCAGACAAATAAGGTAACCGATCGTGCAAAGCCATGGAACCAAGCAATGCACCCATATAAGCAAAAGGCAGAGCAAAAAGTGTATGTTCAAATTTTATCATTTCCAAAA
>JBILCE010000060.1:0-5965 GCA_044353305.1 Paenibacillus sp. | reverse complement strand
CGCAACAATCGGAAAGCACAACTTCAAAGAGCAACGGAAAGCTAAGTGCGAAAGACATTGAAAAGTTACAGACGACGTTCGGTTTGATTGATGCTAACTTTTTGCACAAAACAGACCATGAAAAATTAATGAATGGCGCCATTAATGGCATGTTGGCAACGCTAGATGATCCGTTCACCTCTTATATGGATCAGAAGGAAGCTCAACAGTTTAATGAGAGCGTGACTTCTTCTTTCCAAGGTATTGGTGCGGAGGTGTCGATGGATGACAACAAGGTGAAGATCATTTCCCCGATTAAGGGATCGCCGGCGGAGAAGGCTGGGCTAAAAGCGAATGATGTCATATTGGCCGTGAATGGTGAAAAACTAGATGGTCTGACACTGACGCAAGCGGTTATGAAGATTCGTGGACCAAAGGGAACCCAAGCTAAGCTGACCATTCTTCGCGTAGGTTCGACTGAACCGATAGAAATGATTGTCATCCGAGATGACATTCCTGTCGAGACTGTATATGGAGATATGCTAGCTGGCAATGTGGGGAAGCTGGAGATTCGGCAATTTTCCACGAATACGGCGGTTCGGTTTAAAGAGGAGCTGGTTAAACTCGAGTCGAATGGCATGAAGGCACTTATTATTGATGTCCGAGACGATCCGGGCGGCATTCTTCCTGTGGTGGTCGATATCGCATCAAACTTCGTCGAGAATGGCAAGACCATCGTGCAAATTGAAGATCGAGATGGCAAGAAACAATTGAACCCTTCGGATAATAAGACGGGCGTTAAGAAGTACCCGATCGCGATATTGGTGAATGGCGGAAGCGCCAGTGCATCGGAAATTTTGGCAGGAGCCCTTAAAGAATCCGTTCCAGGAGCTATCGTTGTCGGGACGGCTACATATGGTAAGGGAACGGTTCAAGTAACTTATGAGAAAGAAATGGGTGACGGTAGCAACCTAAAGCTCACTTCTTACAAGTGGCTTACGCCTTTAGGCAATTGGATTCACACGAAGGGCATTGAACCTACACTTAAGGTCGAACAGCCAGACTATTTTAACACGAAGCCATTTAGTCGCAAGACGATTCTTCAACCGGACATGGTTGGCGACGATGTAAAGACATTGCAGGTGATCCTTAAAGGACTCGGCTACCCAATTGATAGAACGGACGGTTATTTCAGTGCGAAAACTGCCCAAGCAGTAGCTGCTTTCCAGAAAGACCAAGGGATAACAGCCGACAGCAAAGTCGACATGGTTCTCATGGATAAGATGGAGAAGGCGCTTATTGTTCATATCCGTGATCCGAAAAATGATGCTCAGTTAAATGCGGCATTGGCGGCCCTGCAGGATAAGCTAAAGGGAAAGTAACTTACGGGAAAGGATTGCCGATCCCGATGTCGAATACAAAAGGAGGCTGGTAGTTGCGGCCTTCTTTTTGTACTTTATGAATACAAAGGAGTTGCGTCATGCTGAACGAATCACTCGGCTGGTTGGTTAACCTAGGGGATGCGCTGCTTTTATTGCTAATGCAACCCCTTTTATATGTCGGTATTGTCATCAGTATTTTGCAAGTACGTCGACAAATCGTACTGGAGCGGAAGTTGTTTCATGGCAAGTTGCACTCATTAATTTCAGAGACATGGCGAACCATCGCAGTGGGAATTGGCGTGGGGGTTATTCTATCCCTTGTCATGGTAGGGGTAGGCATATCGTTCACGCTAGGTGGGGCGATGTGGATATGGGGCATTACGCTTGTGTTGATGTGGTTTCGTGTTCGATTTCTTTGCCATGTATATGCAGTTGGGATCGTAGGTTTGCTTCAAGCAACTCTAACATGGATGCCAGAATCTTTCGGCGGGGAATTGGTTCAGTCGATGCTAGAGCCACTTCGGTCAGTGGCCATGCCAGCCCTTCTATTCTTGATGGCAGTCATGCTCCTTCTTGAGGCGGCTATAATTAGATGGCAGGGACACCGCAAGGCAGGTCCAATGCTGTTCGAAGGCCGCAGAGGTAAAATTATCGGAGGGTACCAACTGCAAAACTTCTGGATTGTGCCCGTGTTCTTGTTGGTCCCGAACTCGACAGGAGGTTTCGCATTGCCTTGGGATCCTTTATTTGCGGGGCAATTCACTGATCCGATTGGCGGCTGGACATGGCTAGGGGTTCCTTTGCTGATGGGGATCACTGACTGGACGACGTCTGTGTTGCCGAGAACCAAATTACGACGCAGCGCGTTCCGATTGGCAATTCTGGCGATTGTGTTGCTTGCGGCTTCCATCGGTGCTTTGTATGTACCTGTTCTCGTTGTGCCCGTTTCGTTACTTGCTATAATTTTACATGAGTTGATTGTGTGGAGGAGTCGCCATGAAGAGTCTAACCGGAGTCCTTATTTTGTTCATAGCACACAAGGATTGAAGATAATAGCCGTGCTTCCGGGAAGTCCTGCTGATGAAATGGGGATAATGGCTGGTGAGATCATACAAAAGGTCAATCAAATGTCGATTGCAACGAAGAGCGATTTACACGAAGCGTTGAGGTTAAACTCGGCTTTTTGCAAATTAGAGTTACTTACGACTGAGGGGCAATCAAAGAAGGTGAGCCGTGCCATGTTCTCAAATGAACATCATCAGCTTGGAATACTGTTATGTCCGGATGATGACTCAGAGTTTTATTTGGCAAACCGAAAGCGCGAGGCGTCTTTCGGGTTATTTTTAAGACGAAAATGGTTTGGGTTGTCCAGAGTGAAAGAGAGCTCATCGATCAATCAAGTGGATGTGTAGTGAAGCGAGTGAGGTGAGAACGATCGGTATGGAGATTGGTGAAATTGTCGTCCATTCGAAGGAATTCGAATTAGCTTCCGAATTTCGGCCGCGAGGGGACCAGCCCCGTGCGATCGAGGAGTTAGTGGCGGGCGTGAAGTCGGGGCAAAAGTTGCAGACCCTGCTGGGGGCTACTGGAACCGGAAAGACGTTTACAATTGCGAATGTGATTGCTCAACTAAATAGACCAACTTTAGTGATTGCTCATAACAAGACGCTGGCCGCTCAATTATGCAGTGAGTTTAAAGAGTTTTTCCCGAATAATGCGGTTGAATATTTCGTCAGTTACTATGATTATTACCAGCCCGAGGCGTATATCCCATCGAGTGACACTTATATAGAGAAAGATTCGAGCGTCAACGAAGAGATTGATAAGTTGCGCCATTCGGCAACGAGCTCGTTGTTCGAGCGTCGCGATGTCATTATTGTAGCGAGCGTGTCGTGCATTTATGGCCTCGGTTCACCACAAGAGTATCGCGAACTGGTGCTGTCGCTACGGGTCGGGATGGAACGTTCACGAAACGATATTTTGCACAGTCTTGTGGATATCCAGTATCAGAGAAATGATCTTAATTTTGTGCGGGGGACGTTTCGCGTGCGGGGAGATGTCATTGAAATTTTCCCGGCATCGCGGGGCGAACAAGCAATACGTGTCGAATTGTTTGGCGATGAAATTGAGCGAATTACGGAAATCGATGTTCTTACAGGGGAGATTCTCGGCGAACGGGAGCACATTGCCATTTTCCCAGCTTCTCACTTCGTCACCCATGAGGACACGATGAAACGTGCTATTGTTAACATTGAGCGGGAGCTGGAGGAGCGACTTGCTGAGCTACGCAATGCAGGTAAACTTCTAGAGGCGCAACGACTCGAGCAACGAACGCGATATGACATCGAAATGATGCTGGAGATGGGCTTCTGTTCGGGCATTGAAAACTACTCGGGCCCTCTGACGTTCCGCGAGCGAGGGGCAACGCCTTATACGTTACTTGATTATTTTCCAGAAGATATGTTATTCGTAGTTGATGAATCGCACGTTTCCTTGCCGCAAATTCGAGGCATGTACAATGGTGACCGAGCACGCAAAGAGATGCTAGTCGAGCATGGCTTTCGTTTGCCGTCTGCGTTAGACAATCGTCCTTTACGGTTTGAGGAATTTGAGGACAAGCTTAGTCAAATGATCTGTGTTTCCGCTACTCCGGGACCTTACGAGATCGAGCATTGTCCACAGATGGTGGAGCAAATCATTCGGCCAACAGGCTTGGTGGATCCGATTATTGAAGTCCGTCCAACGAAAGGCCAGATTGATGACCTACTGGGCGAAATTCACGATCGTCTCTCAAAGGATGAACGTGTGCTTGTCACTACATTGACGAAGAAGATGTCGGAGGATTTAACCGATTATTTAAAAGAAGTTGGCATTAAGGTTCGTTATTTGCACTCTGATATTAAGACATTGGAGCGGATGGCGATTTTGCGCGACTTGCGATTGGGGACGTTTCACGTGCTCGTCGGAATCAATCTTTTACGGGAAGGGTTAGATCTTCCAGAGGTGTCGCTCGTCGTAATTCTGGATGCGGACAAGGAAGGGTTTCTGCGTGCGGAGCGGTCGCTGATCCAGACAATCGGCCGGGCGGCACGGAACTCCGAAGGACGCGTCATCATGTATGGAGATAAAATCACTGATTCGATGGCTAAAGCGATCAAGGAAACGGAGCGACGTCGAAGCCTGCAGACAGCGTATAACGAGAAGCATGGCATTACTCCGCAGACGATTCGGAAAAAAGTGCGAGATGTCATTGAGGCCACAAAGGTTGCAGAGCAGAAGACTGATTATTTATCGGATTTGAAAGAAGCGAAGATGTCGAAGAAGGACCGCGAGGCAATAATTGAGCGATTAACTGCGGATATGAAAGAAGCTGCTAAGAATTTGCAGTTCGAGCGAGCCGCTGAGTTGCGTGATGCGTTGATGGAGCTAAAAGCGCAGGATTAGGGCACAGGATACCCGGCAAGAAAATAGGGAGAATGGTGGAGTAACGAGTGGCCAACGAAAATATCGTCATAAAAGGGGCACGCGCCCATAATTTAAAAAATATCGATGTCACGATTCCGCGTGACCGGTTTGTCGTTTTAACGGGGCTTAGTGGTTCGGGCAAATCGTCGCTAGCGTTCGATACGATCTATGCCGAGGGGCAACGTCGTTACGTGGAGTCGCTGTCCGCTTATGCCCGGCAATTTCTCGGGCAGATGGAAAAGCCGGACGTTGACTCCATCGAAGGACTATCCCCGGCGATCTCGATCGATCAGAAGACGACCAGCCGCAATCCTCGTTCGACCGTCGGGACCGTTACGGAGATTTACGATTATTTGCGGTTGTTGTTTGCCCGGATTGGCAAGCCCCATTGTCCCGAACATGGTATCGCGATCACCTCACAAACAGTCGATCAGATGGTTGACCGAATTATGGAATACCCAGAGCGGACGCGTTTGCAAATTTTAGCTCCACTCATCTCGGGTCGTAAAGGCGAACACACGAAGCTTTTAGCCGATATTCAAAAGCAAGGTTTTGTGAGGGTTCGCATTAACGGGGACTTGACGGATTTATCCGACAAAATTGAACTCGAGAAAAACAAGAAGCATACCATAGAGGTTGTAGTCGATCGGATTGTGGTGAAAGAAGATGTGCGCGCAAGGCTTGCCGATTCGCTGGAAACGGCGCTAGGTCTCTCGGAGGGCCGTGTCATTGTTGATGTCATGGAGCATGAAGAGTTACTGTTCAGCCAGAATTTAGCTTGTCCGGAGTGTGGATTTAGCATCGAAGATCTGGCGCCGAGAATGTTCTCTTTTAACAGCCCCTATGGTGCTTGTCCGGAATGCGACGGTCTAGGTAGTAAAATGATTGTTGATCCGGACATGCTGATTCCCAACCCAGCAAAGTCTATTGAAGAAGGGGCTTTCGAAGCTTGGGCGGGCAGTACTTCAAATTACTATCCGCAATTTCTCGCTTCGGTTTGTGCGCACTATGGGATTCCGAGAAACGTTCCGGTGTCTAACCTAAGTGCTGATCAGATGAAGAAAATTTTATATGGAACCGGCGGGGAGCGGGTTCGATTTCACTATGAGAATGACTTCGGGATGACAAAGGAAGCATAT
>JBILCE010000059.1:0-5993 GCA_044353305.1 Paenibacillus sp. | reverse complement strand
AATTATTAGTCGAATTGAACATGCATCTGTTTACGAATGTGCACATCATTTAGAACAAGAAGGTTGGAGTATTACATATATAGATGCGGATAACACAGGAGCGGTCGACACGGACAAGCTAATGCAGGCTGTTCGTTCCGATACGGTCCTTGTTAGTTTGATGCATGTGAATAATGAAACTGGACGAATACAACCAGTTGAACAGGTAGGTAGGTTGCTTAAGGCATACCCAAAAGTTTTGTTCCATGTTGATGCCACGCAGAGTGTAGGTAAGCTTAATGTCCATCCCGCCGAGATCGGAGCAGATTTGTTAACAGGATCTGCTCACAAGTTCCGGGGACCGAAAGGTGCAGGTTTTTTGTTCATCCGGGAAGGGGTTTCGATCTCGCCTATATTATTCGGTGGTGCTCAAGAAAATGGATTGCGTGCCGGTACAGAGAATGTGCCGGCGATTGTTGGCATGGCTAAAGCGTTGCGAATGACCGAAGATCGCCGTGAACAAGATACTCTCCGATTAAGAGAGCTAAGACGCAGTTTGGTAGGCATGCTAAGCGAAATGCCAGAGGTGGTGATTTCCGGTGTGACGGAACCCTTGCTGATGGCACCACACATCGTACATTTCCGCTTACCCGGTTTCCGTACAGAAGTTCTGTTACATGCCCTTGAGGAACGGGGAGTTTGTATTTCTACAAAATCTGCCTGCTCTTCCGGAAATTCAGGTCCAAGCCGCGTCTTGTTGGCGATGGGGGTATCGGAATCGGAAGCGAAGAGCGGTATGCGGGTGAGCTTTTCGCCGGAACACTCTCTTCTGCAACTTGAACAATTTTGTCGCCATTTACGAGATGTAATGAACAAATGGAAACCAATGGATAGTGATATCCGCGGTTTGCGGAGGTAACGCATGCAACCGACACTTGTTATTGTGCGATTAGGCGAATTAACGTTGAAAGGACGAAATCGCTTCAGATTTGAACGGCAAATTCGCGGACAGATTGAGCGATTGCTTGAACCATTTCACAAACTGATCGTGCGCGAAGATTTTGGTCGAATATACTTAGAATTAAACGGTGAGTCTTATGATAAAATAGCGAGTAGACTGGACCAAGTTTTCGGTATTCATTCTTATAGCCCTGCTTACTTATCTGTTGTCGATATATCGGTCATGCAACAAATGGCATTCCAACTCATGAGCTCCATTCATCCCCGTCCCAAAACGTTCAAAGTGTCTGTTCGACGCATTAATCGGACTATTCCGCAAGAAACGATTGAATTGCAACGTTTGCTTGGCGGAGCTATTTTGACGCAGATAAGTGGACTGTCCGTTGATGTTCGTCATCCCGAATTAGAGTTGAATGTAGAAATTCGTGACGAAGGGGCTTATTTTTACCATAAGATTAAGGATGGAGCAGGTGGATTCCCGATTGGCTCCAATGGAAAGGCGATGATCATGCTATCGGGAGGGATCGACAGTCCTGTTGCAGCATGGTTAGCAATGCGAAAGGGACTTGCATTGGAAGCTGTACACTTTCACAGTTATCCCTATACGAGTGACAGGGCTAAGCAAAAGGTGATTGATCTAGCACGTCGGCTATCTGTATATAGTGGCAGCATCAAGTTGCATCTAGTTCCTTTTACGGAGATTCAGTTGAAACTTCGCGAGCAAGGACAAGCTAATCTCTTGATTACATTTATGCGACGAGCAATGTTGCGTATAACCGAAAAGTTGGCGCAGAGGGAAGTCGCACTTGGGATCGTGACAGGTGAAAGTCTGGGTCAAGTAGCAAGTCAGACACTCTCTAGTTTGAATACAATCGGACAAGTCGCGACACTTCCGTTATTAAGGCCCTTGTTAATGATGGACAAAATGGATATTATTCAAATTGCTGAGCGAATTGAGACATATCCGATTTCTATTTTGCCCTATGAGGACTGTTGTACGCTGTTTGTGCCCCCGTCTTCCAGTACTAACCCGAATTTAAAAGTGGTAACCCGAATGGAACAACGCATGACTTGGCTAGAGGATGAAATGCTTCGCGCGATTGAGCAGACAGAATCTTTGCTTATCAAACCGAATGAATCGAAGTTTTCTTCTTTTTTTTAGGGAAATTGTCCAATTTGTGAAACGAATTATGGGATAATACGTAAAAAACAAAATTAATAGTTATTTCGTTAGCTTAGGGAGGGTTTATTAAGTGGAATGGGATTGGTTTTTATTATTTTTACAGATCTTGTTGATTGATTTAGTTCTTGGCGGGGATAATGCCGTGGTAATTGGTATGGCCAGCCGGAGATTACCTCTAGAACAGAGAAAAAAGGCAATTTGGTGGGGAGCGTTTGGGGCCATTGCTTTGCGAGTCGTACTCACTATTGGGGCCGTCTATGTTTTGCAAGTCCCTTACATACAAGCGATAGGTTCATTCCTACTGATTTGGATTGCAGTGAAATTACTATCAGAGGAAAACGGTGCATCCAATATTAAGGAAGCGGCCACTCTGGGTAAAGCGATTCAGACGATTATTTTGGCTGATTTCGTAATGAGTCTAGACAACGTCCTAGCGATTGCCGCTAAAGCGAATAATGATATTTCCGTTATCATTGTGGGAATCGGTTTAAGCATTCCGATTATCATTTATGGAAGTACGATCGTTAGTCATTTACTTAACAAATACCCAATTTTAATTTACTTAGGTGCTGGTATTTTAGGTTACACATCAGGCGAGATGATGGTTAAGGACCGGATAGTTGGAGAATGGTTCAATGATTTAATGCACATTTTATTACCAATCATTACGACCATTTTTGTTCTTGCCATCGGGTTTATTCGGAATCGTTCGCATAAACACGACCCAAAAAGTGCATAATTAGCAATGACAGAGGCTTACCTATAAATGGTAGGCCCTTTTTTATGGGAAATTACTAGTAATTTTCGACTATTTTCGTTAAACTACTCATAAAATGTCTTGATTTGTCGAAGGAGGACTAACTGTGAATAGAAACAACCAATCGATCGGGCTCGTGCTGATCTTAATTGCTGTTGTGCTATTGCTAGGTAAGTTAGGGGTGTTCAGTTTTTTAGCGAAATTGCTTTGGCCAATCCTTTTACTAGGCATTGGGCTTGGTTTACATTTTCTTTACTTTAATCGGAGAGTCACGGGTAATGTGCTTATTTTTGCAGGAGTCATTGTAACGTATTCTTTACTATTTCTTTTTTGTAATCTGTTTGGTTGGGGATCGCTTAGTTATTTATGGCCGGTCATTCCATTCGGTTTCGCAGTAGGATTGTATGAATATCAGTTGTTTGATCGATACGCACCTAGCGGGACTTTGACAATGGCGATGGTGATTGGAGGTCTTTCTGCCGCATTATTTGTTTTAACTTTATTGTTTAAGTTGGGCATTTTTTTTATCGTTCTTATCTTGCTGGTCATTGGTATATCGATGTTAGTGCTTCGTCGTAGAACTTGGTAGCAACTTGCTTTTTCAAAAAAAAACCTTTATAATCGCTATATATACAAAAGCGTCGGCGATGTCCGGCGCTTATTTTGTGGAGTCGGAGAGGATTAAAATTATGCATTCGCGAGAACATATTCGAAACATTGCTATCATTGCCCACGTTGACCATGGTAAAACAACACTGGTTGACAAATTACTTCAACAATCTGGTACATTTCGAGACAATGAAGCCGTTCAAGAACGTGCTATGGACTCGAACGATCTAGAGCGCGAGCGCGGGATTACTATTTTGGCTAAAAACACCGCTATTCGGTTTAAAGATTATTTAATCAACATCGTAGACACCCCTGGACATGCCGATTTCGGTGGAGAAGTAGAACGTATTATGAAGATGGTAGATGGTGTATTGCTTGTTGTTGACGCTTTTGAGGGCTGCATGCCGCAGACGAAATTCGTGTTGCGCAAAGCATTGGAAGCCGGTCTACACCCTATTGTTGTCCTTAACAAAATCGATCGTCCAAACGCCCGTCCTTCCGAAGTTGTAGATGAGGTGTTGGACCTCTTTATCGAATTAGGTGCAAACGACGAACAACTAGACTTTAAAGTGGTCTACGCATCCGCCTTGATGGGAACGTCAGGTAACGAACCAGATAAGCAGGAATCCAATATGCAGGCAATATATGAAGCGATTGTTGCTCATATTCCTTCGCCTACTGAGAGCACCGAGTTACCTCTACAATTTCAAGTTACGCTTATGGATTTTAATGAATATTTGGGGCGCATTGGGATCGGTCGAGTTAATCGCGGGAAAATTCGTGCAGGTCAGAGCATTGCTGTTATGACCCGTGAAGGCACTACAAAGCAAGCGCGTATTGAAAAACTATTCGGTTTTCAAGGTTTAAAAAGGCTTGAAATCGAAGAGGCTGCAGCTGGTGATATAATTGCGATTGCCGGCATCAAAGATATTAACATCGGTGAGACCATTGCAGATCCAGTAAATCCCGAGGCTCTTCCGATGCTTAAAATTGATGAACCAACTTTACAGATGACATTCCTTGTAAACAATAGCCCATTCGCAGGACGCGAAGGAAAATGGGTGACGAGTCGTAAGCTTCGTGAACGCCTGTTTAGTGAGCTTGAGACCGATGTCAGTCTTCGAGTGGATGAGACGGATAGTCCAGATGCATTCATTGTATCGGGACGCGGTGAACTTCACTTAGGTATTCTCATTGAGAATATGCGTCGCGAAGGATATGAACTTCAAGTATCGAAACCAGAAGTAATCGTAAAAGAAATTGATGGTATCAAAATGGAGCCTTTGGAACGTCTAATTATTGATATTCCAGAAGAGAGCATGGGCGCTGTAATGGAAAGCTTAGGAACGCGCAAAGCTGAAATGATTAACATGACGAACAACGGAACAGGTCAAATTCGCCTAGAGTTTCTTATTCCGGCTCGTGGTTTAATTGGATACCGTACTCATTTCCTAACATTGACTCGTGGCTACGGTATTATGAACCATGCGTTTGACTCGTATGCTCCGTTTTTCGGTGCTGGGGTAGGTGGACGTCATCAAGGTGTACTCGTTTCGACAGAGAGTGGAACGACGACTTTCTATGGTATCATGTCGGTAGAAGATCGTGGCATCTTATTCTTAGATCCAGGAACAGATGTGTACGAAGGCATGATCGTTGGTGAGCATACCCGTGATAATGATATCGTGGTCAACATTTGCAAAGAAAAAGCATTGACCAACGTCCGTTCGGCTACCAAGGAAGACACGGTTCGTTTAAAAACCCCACGGGTTTACTCACTCGAAGCTGCTCTTGAATATTTAAATGATGATGAATTTTGCGAAGTTACGCCCAAATCGATTCGCCTCCGTAAGAAGATCCTAAATAAGAGCGAGCGCGAACGTGCGGAGAAAAACCGTAAAATAGCTGAGGCAAACGTTTAATCCGATTTTCAGGGAGGGAAATCGATGGCTGCTTGGTTGCAACAGTATCCCTTTATCACCTTTGTCTTGATTTATGTGCTCCTCACTTACGTTTACAATAAAGTGTTTCGGACACGAAAGTTACCGCTCCTTAAAGATGCCATCGTCTATTTGTTAATTGGTTTTGGTGCCTTCATCCTTCTATTGTTCCAGCATGATTTAGGTCTGCCCATTGTTCAGTGTCTCATGGTTGCAGTAGGCTTAATGCTCATCGTTCGGATTCGTTATTGGATAGATGAACGCAAGGGACGAGGAAAAACGCAATGATAACCAGTTATTGGATGATTCCAATCGTCCATAATGATCCGCTCACGTTAGGTCGAGAGCGGATTTCTTTACAAGTTACGGAAGCGACAGCTTCATTCCGTTACAAAATTACGGCGCTTCATCCTCGCTTGCTACCTATGTTTAAAGCGAATTTGTTGCTCTCCGATGATCCTGACTTATGTGGCGGGATAGACATTCCGGATTTGCAACTTATGGAGTATCATAATCATGACATCATCCTGCAGGCTCCAGCACTACCTATTTCTCATTGTGCTGA
>JBILCE010000058.1:0-6026 GCA_044353305.1 Paenibacillus sp. | reverse complement strand
CTATCCGACGCCAATCAACCTTACCGCTATGCGCAATATACCATTTTTCTCGCTGAGGTTGCTTCGACATTAAATGAAGCTTTGCTTATGGACTACATGCTGAAAAAGTCGACTGATCCTAAAGAGAAAATGTATCTGCTGACCTATTATGCAGATCAATTCCGCACAACGGTGTTCCGTCAGACGATGTTCGCTGAGTTTGAGAAAATAGTGCATGAACGTGCCGAAGCAGGAGAATCGCTTACTCCGCAGGAACTAAGCAAAATCTATTATGATCTTAACGTCAAATTCCATGGACCGGATATGGTCGTTGACAAAGATATTGAAATGGAATGGGCACGCATTCCGCATTTTTACAACAGTTTTTATGTGTATAAATATGCTACCGGATTCTCTGCCGCAACAAGTTTCGCTAAGCAAATTATCGACGAAGGGGATCCAGCTGTTGAGCGTTATATGGGATTCTTGAAGAGCGGTGGGAGCGACTTCTCGATTAACATCTTAAAGCGAGCGGGCGTCGACATGTCGTCACCAGCACCGATTAAACAAGCAATGGAAGTGTTCCGAACGCTTATCGAACAGATGGAGCAATTAACGAACTAAGACAAAATTAGAATCCAAACACACGCCGCAACGCTTGGGCTACACCGTCTTCTTCATTGGACGGAGTGACCCAAGCTGCGGCTTTTTTTACTTGTTCCTCAGCATTGTCCATCGCAATTCCTAGACCAACGGCACGAAGCATTGCCAAGTCATTCATACCGTCTCCAATGGCAACTACTTCATGCATCCCTATTTGCAATTGGCTACACACTTCAGCAATCCCGCTCGCTTTGTTAATCCCCTTGGGATTGATCTCGAGTTGATTTGGGGCCGCTCGACTAACTTCTACCTCGTGCCAATTCGATGCTTCTTGTTGCATCGTTGGTACCAACGCCATGTCTTGCGATTCAATAGCGAATTGGAACCAATCGACCTGATGAAGAGGTGGGAATACATCTTCTTTCCGATCGCTATAATAACTACCTTGCTTACCATGTCCCCAATATCGAAGATGATATCGTCGAGCAACGTCATGTAGTCGATTAACCCAGCGAGTATCTAGTATGTATTCACTTAACAAATGGTGCGGCTTCAACCAATTATGTCCACCATTGTTGGCGACAATTGGAGGGTATATCCCTAACTGCTCGGCGAAAGGTCTTGCCTGATTCACCGATCGTCCAGTTGCAAAGATCACAGTAATGCCATTATCAACCGCTTTAAGCAACACCTCACGGTTCGCAACACTGATTTGCTTGCTATCTGTTAATAAAGTTCCATCCATATCGAGTGCTATGCATTTGTAGGTCATGGTGTTCTTCCTCTCTAAGTGTGAAATGGAACTCTAATCGCAAGGGCATCCACCTATGGCGCTGATATAACACGCCCATTTTCATCAACACGGGAATGAATCGAGATGGTGCTTAAGCGTTGGAGTAACTTGCGGCCGGCATCACCGCTCATAGGTTGCGGTTTGGCACCCACCGTAAAAACCGGAACTGCATTTAATTGGCAAGCACGATCCTTCGTGCAACTCGCCTCCAAAATGATCGTCTCCCAGGTTTCCTTATAGCTGTTTGTTGTAAAAATAAAATTCCCAAGGCTATACGCAATCCACTTACCCTTGTATGATTCGAATCCTTGCAGCACATGAGGGTGACTAGCGACAATTAAATCAGCACCCGCATCAATATAACGCTTTGCAAGATCGATTTGGTCTTTGTTAGGCTTATCTTTGCGCTCATCACCCCAATGCGGAATCACTACGATAAGATCGACTAAAGGTCGAACCCGTGCAATCGCATTCGTGGCGAGTTGATATTGATAGGTTTCTGCGATTCCTGGATTATTTTTGCCTGCTTTCCAACTTGATTCTGGGACAACTCTACTAAATCCAAGGAATGCAATTTTCATCCCTTTGCTCTCCACAATCACTGGTCGATAAGCTTCGTCAGCATCACGTCCAGCACCGATTCGTTTGATACCGGCCTTGTCAAGCACATCGAACGTGTCAAGAAGCCCTTGTGGACCGTAATCCATGCTATGGTTATTGGCCAAATTGACAATATCAAAGCCCGCTTCCTTAAAGGCTGGCAAAACCTTAGGAGACGAGCGATAAACATAATCCTTCTTTTGCGGGGTCCCACGTTCCGTAATTGGCGTCTCCAAATTTGCAATTGTCAAATCGGCATTTTGTAAATATGATCGAACAAGTCGGTAAGGTGAATCAAACCCATCTTGCCTCATCACGTTCTCTACTGTGCTTCCTAGCATAATATCACCGACGAACGTTAACTTGATTGGGTCGCTACTTGTATTATTGGGAGTAGTCGATGTGGACGGCACAGTAATTGGAGTCACGACTTTCGACTCAGGAGCAGGATTACGATCAATAAGAAGTGATTGATTTTTCAGTTCAGGGATATCGCCACCGTTTACCCGGATCACAAGAATTCCAGCAACCACCAGCATCACTAAAGTAGTAGCCGTAATTAGGCTATTCTTTACCTTTCGTTTACGTAGTTGACTGCGTTCCCGCCTATTTTGCGGTTGATGTTGTTTGTCGGATGAAATCACGATTTAAGCTCCCTTTTCTATACCTTTATTTGGATTATAGCATACGAACATCCTTCTGTTTACTCTAGCGGATCGATACAATAAATCTACATGTTCACGCAAAAAAGGAGCACCCCTAGGTGCCCCTATCATTAAACCTTCTTCTCTGTTTCTTATTGTTGATACGTTTGCGAATCGAAGTCGGATTCATCTATCACGTTATCTTGTGTTGGTTGGTACGTGTGTAAAAATGTTTTGGCTGTCTGATCTTGTATCGTCGGCACTTGATATTGCCCTTGTTCGTTCATGAACAAGAACACTTCATAAGCTTGATTTACACAAATCGTTGCTTCATGGATCAACATCTGACGTATATTCGGATCTGCACATTCGAGTGAAGAAGCCAACTGATTCTTGGCCGAGTTTTTATGAAAACTTAACAACGCGTGAACGATTTGAAGATCCGTAAATGATCCATTCATCATTGGAGATACTTGGGCAGGATTGTGCAAGCCATATTGAATCTGCTGCGGCTGCACGTCGAATTTGGACGATGTCGGGGTGATTGGTGACACTGTATTGTAATTGTGTGTATAGGCGACTAGTTGATCGTATCCGTTTATGGCAGACTGCAAATGACGGTTAATCATTTTTTGAAGATGAGGTTCTTTGGCTTGTTCTGCGTAAAGCGCGAAGTGATTAATCAAATTAATTTTCTCGTTCAAAATCTCATGTACTTCCATCGTTTCGTGTGCGCCAAAGGGCATCGTATCCAACTCCTTGTCGTTGTGATCCCTATTAGCCTTTCCTTTTTCTTCCGAAAATATGCGAGGCATTTCCAAGTATTTAAAAATAAACCAGCTACGTAGTGAGATTTAAAAAACAAGGGGATGTCAAATAAGAGGGGCGCCGCGCAAACTTTGTCTTCTAATTTCCGTTGGCGTCACTCCAGTCTCTGCCTTAATCATTCTTGCAAAATGATACGATGATTGAAATCCCGCCTGTTCTGCGATTTCACTAACGGATAAGCCTGTTACACGCAACATTTCGAGTCCCCGCTTCGTTCGGATTAACCAAATATACTTACTTGGCGTGGTGCCAATGTCACGACGAAATAGACGAATGAGATGCTCCGGAGTCACTCCAGTTTCATTTGCGATTTGATTTAGATGAAGTGAAGTCTTGTAATGATGTCGTATTAGTTCCATTGCATGAATTACGGCAGGATGCAGGCTTCTGCTCTGTTGTTTGATGAACGATTGTGTAACATAATGCAAGAGCGCTGATAGTCCAAGTGCTCTCAACACTCCGTCTGTCGCTTGTCCTCGGATCGGCCCTTGTATCGCAATCATTTGATTGGTCAATTGCGATATGGACTCCTCAAGTGGCAGTGCGACTGGCAATCGGCCAAATTTGGCCTTGTCTTCCAATGTACAAGTTTCACATTGCAGATGGATCCACCGATGCCATGTTCCTTGATCGCTTGCAAACTTAAACCTTTCTTCATGCCCAGGCTGGAGTAACGCCACCTGTCCTGCGTTTAGACGATGATTTACACCATCGATTGCTATATCAACGTATCCCGCATCGAGTAACACAAGCTGGTAATAAAGTTGTTGACGGGGACCATATGTACCCCCAGGTCGATAGGCTGTTGAACCGGCATTTGCATGAATAACTGAAAAAGACGGAAACAACTCCGTCCCTTCATGTATGAGCATCGAGACCCCTCATCTTGACCAGATTAAATTAGCGATATTTTCTTTTTAAGTTCCTCACGTTCAATCGTAGAATCATGACGAATATAATGACAAACGTAAGATCGACGCCAACGGTCAGTAGTTCGATTCCTTCGCGAAGAATGGATCAATAAGTTGTGGAAAATCACGATATCCCCTTTTTCCATCTCCAAAGGAACTTCATTTAAAAGATCTACTCCCTCTGTTTCGTGAGTATTCGGTTCATGCTCCTCTAGATTTTTTACTTTTCCGTGTGAGAGTAAACCTAGTTTATGTGATCCAGGAATCGCCCAAAGGCATCCATTCTCGACGTCTACTTTCTCCATTGCAATCCAGGCAGCCGTAAGGGTGTTAGGTTCGTTTCGAATATAATAATAGTCTTGATGTGCAGCCTGACCAGGTGAACCAGGTTCTTTGTAAAAATACATACTTTGCACACCGACGGCTTCATCTCCAAGCACTTGTGCCAGTGCACCACGAACGATAGGAAGTTTCATCATTTGAAGAGAAAATCCATCATGTAGATGAGGGTTAAATAGTCGAACCGTATGTCTTGCAGCATTTCGTTCAATAGCAGTTTTTGTATCATCATTCTTGAATGGCTTCGCCCATGCTGGCATCTCCTCATCAGTCACACTGCGGATCGCATAAATGTGGGCGTTGTACATGTCAATCAAATCATCGCTACACGCTCTACGCAGGATGATATATCCATCCTGTTCATACTGTTGTAATTGATCATTGGTTAATGGTTCGAGGCGCTTAGTAGATTGAAATTGAGTCACCATGGATTAAATCCTCCTCAGATTTTTTTATCTTTGATGATTTAATCCTAATTCAGAGATGGTTCATTGCAAATGACTCTAATTAATTAATTTGTGTCTGTAATTGATATGGTATCATTTTTCCCAACAATGCGGTACCCTATTGAAAGTGATTGCATTTGAATTTGGGAAGTAGGATTTGTTTATGAGCGAAAACCAATTGAGCCATAAGGCGAGCAAGCTAGACCATTCGATCTTTATCGCCGTCACATTAATGTACTGGTCGACTCTTTATGTATATGTTCCCATTCTATCTCCATATCTCGAGTCACGTGGTTTTGCATACTTTATTGTTGGCATTGTGCTAGGTAGTTATGGTTTTATGCAGGTTATCATTCGATTCCCACTCGGATTATGGTCGGATCGTTTGCGTGTTAGACGTCCGTTTCTCGCCCTTGGCATGTTGACAGGAGCACTGAGTTGTTTCTTGTTTTCGATTGATGCTTCTTGGCAGTTGTCAATTGTAGCGAGGGCCGTATCGGGTGTGTCTGCGTCATGCTGGGTCGCTTTCACCGTGTTATACGCCAGTTATTTTCGACAAGAGGAAGCTTCGCGTGCAATGGGCAATATTAGCTTAATGACAGTAGGAGGTCAACTTGGAGGAATGGCGATTAGCGGCTGGCTCGCCGATCGTTGGGGGTGGGAAGCCACTTTTCAAGTGGGGATTGTGATTGGGGCGGCTGGTCTTTTGTTATCGTTGTTCATTTCTGAGCCCAAAGGCGGTGTTTCTAGAACCCCCATCCGAACAACCGATTTGGCATCTGTGGTCAGGCTACCGTTACTACGAAAAGTATCGATTCTGTCCATTCTTGCTCACAGCGTATTATTTATTACGATGTTTGGCTTCACTCCGTCACAGGCCATC
>JBILCE010000057.1:0-6045 GCA_044353305.1 Paenibacillus sp. | reverse complement strand
AAAACGTGTCTTTCTCAGAACTAGAGTCATTAGAGCTACTCCTTCGTATCTTGGAAATTGTTGTATATATTCACGATCAAGGGATCGTGCATCGCGACATTCGAATTGCGAATGTGATCCTGAATGGTGAACGCGTCCACCTTATCGATTTCGGCCTTGCGTGTGATGTGTACCAACATGGAACAAATCCGATTTCGGATGATATAAAAGAAGACGACCCAACGGAAAAGAAGCTTCGCCGGGAGATCAGCTTTTCCAGTGACTTTTATGCGCTAGGGCACTTGCTCTTGTTTGTGCTTTATAGTTCTTATTCCGAAGAAATATTAATCGATAGACCTAACTCAGACCAACAAATCGAGCGGAGCTGGGAGGAAGAATTGTCGATTCTACAGCCGCAAACAAAAAAACTGCTCCGCCGAATGCTTCAAGCGGAACAGCCTTACGAAAACGTCAAACAGCTTATCTTAGACACACAAGCGGCCTGGGCAGTTTTATCAAATAAATGATTTTCATTATTTTAAAATTTCTATCATAAAAGGTGACCGCTGAACCCATTTTAACCGTAGCATATATTGCGGGGCACGACTAGCTAAATAGGAGAGAGTTCCAAAGCAGATCGATCGACCTAACAGCGTTGCGATTAGAATAATAGGCCAGCCTATACCCGAAATGGCAGCTACGACCGTCAATGTTCGAATAGGAACTGGTACACAAGCCATTACAAAAAGGGCGAAGACGCCATAATCTCGAACAAGCGAGGTTGCCCCGTCCCAACCGGAAGATGCAGTGATCCCCGGAAACAAAATCTCCAATAGCTGATCCCCAAATAATTGGAAAAGAAAACTAGTCACAAAGCTTCCCGCCGTTGCCCCTAAAGTCATCATTATTGCAAAAACGATCCACTTTCTCGGTTGCATCAAACTTGAAGCCACCACAAGACTAGCACCAGGCAGAATGGGAACAAAGAAATCCAAAAACAAAATACCGCCCGTCCACCAACTGTACCACTTTTGACTCGAATACCTCTTAGCGGTTTGGGCTAACTTCATTTTCATAGACATTAGGCAAGCTTTCCTCCTAGCTCTCATCTAGCAATTGCTACTGGATGATTGTCACCCAACTATAATATAATCGAAAATACCTCTCAGCACAAAACCAATACTAACGCTTTACAAGAAAAAACACCTTAAGCATCATCTCCAATCCCAAGATAGGAGCATGATCATGAAGGTGCTTTGTTTTATCTCACGTCATTGGATCAGTCACTAGCTGCTGGAGTAGCTTTTCTTCTTATAGTGCCCGTGCCCGTACTGATTATGATTTGGCGGATCACCGTGCTTAGCCTTGTAATGATCGTCACTACTGTGCTTGCGTCCGTATGGCTTGCCGTATTGTGAACCGTAACCCTTTTTGGAAGAAAAAGATGAAGAAAACAGCTTCTCAAATATTTTTCTCAACATGTAGCATCTCTCCTCCAATTATTCACATCTACTATACCTTTACGGATATGCCCTAATGGAGTTTCAAAAAGATGCAATCACAGAAACCAGCGGTCAGCTACTTGTGCCATTTTAACAATATACCGGTCTTATCATCTGTATATAAACGGTGATTTAATTCATATTGTTCTAGTTCAATTGCGTACTGCTCCACTCCTAAATCGATTACTTTAAGAGTCACATCCGGTAGCTCCCTACGTTCATGCAACATACCGTCACTCACAAGCAAAAGATATCGCACAGATGCTTGATCGATTCGCCCTCCCCTGACCCAATTCTTCATTTCCTCCATGCCATTCGCAATACCATACCCGCCAGCATAATTGGCCTTATAGCGCCTATACGCAAGTTGTTTGTACTCCTCAGAGAGATGTTCAAATACCTTCTCATCCGGTAGCACCATATCTTGACCTTGCCCTTCCTCAAGCGAGGACCCCTCTGTCAAGACCGTTATTTCCCCTTGATGATCGACCATTATTAACTCACAATCACCCACGTACGCATAATTTATATGATCGGAACCAATCGACACTACAATCGCACAAGTCGACCATAGCGCATGCTTAAATGAAAAATTGATGTTATGTTTAACCATTTCATCATGCAATCGCTTATTTGCTGTTATTATTTCTTGCTTTAAATCAACTTCCCCTGATATTTTAGAAAAATGTTCCTTGAACAAATTTGCAGCGAGATACGCGCCATTGTGTCCATCATCATTTGTGTATGGGTCCAAAGGAGTTACCCCATCAAAAATACTAACCACGGTTCTATTTTCATTAATGGAAAAAGCATCCTCACCTTCCTTCTTGGCGGGACTTTTTCTACTATACGTATCAATCATCATATTGCATTCTCCTTTTGAACAGGTACATCCTAACAACAAATATTATATCAAAAAATATACATTTTCTTGAAGGACAAAGAACTCGTCCATATTCAGCGAATCACATTTAACAAGATGTAACAATTGTTCAACAAGAAAACCATCCATACGGATATTATTATCGCTTCACCACATGTGGAACTTCCTGATTTGAATGTAGTGATCAGGGAGCTAGCTGTCGCAAAATAACAATGGTCCGTCCTCAAGGTTTGTTTACCTTAGGGACGGACCATTGATTTAGCTAAAAAAATCCGTTCATTAATTTCGAATCAGATAATCAAATGCTCCTAAAGCTGCAGTTGCACCTGATCCCATCGAAATGATGATCTGCTTATATGAACTAGTCGTACAGTCACCTGCGGCAAACACTCCTGGAACATCTGTCGCACCATGGTTATTGACAACGATCTCACCGAAGCGTGTGCGTTCCACCGAATTGGCTAACCAATCGGTATTCGGTACTAGACCAATCTGGATAAACACACCCTGCAATTCGATATGTTGAATCGCACCTGTCTCACGTTCCACATAAGAAATCCCGTTCACTTTATCCGTCCCGGTAATTTCCTTCGTTTGCACATTCTTCAATACCGTCACGTTAGGCAGACTGTAAAGACGGTTCTGCAGAACAGCATCGGCTTTCAGCTCTGGCATAAATTCAAGTACGGTAACATGCTTCACAATACCGGCAAGATCAATCGCGGCCTCGATACCCGAATTGCCACCGCCCACAACTGCAACATGTTTGCCAATAAATAAAGGACCATCGCAATGAGGACAGTAGGCGACACCTTTGTTTTTGAACTCCGCTTCGCCCGGTATACCTAAATTGCGCCAACGTGCGCCCGTAGAAATGATGACACTCTTGCTCTTGAGTACGGCACCGTTCTCAAGTTCAATTTCGATGAGGTCCTTTTTCTCCAAACGCTTAGCACGTTGCAAATTCATCACATCAATGCCGTATTCTTTCACATGCTCTTCAAGGCTCGCTACAAGCTTAGGGCCTTCTGTATATTTGACACTGATAAAATTCTCAATGCCCATCGTATCCATGACCTGACCGCCAAACCGTTCCGCCACGATGCCTGTTCGGATCCCTTTGCGTGCCGCATAAATCGCTGCAGTAGCACCAGCTGGGCCTCCACCCACAACAAGTACATCAAATGGCTCCTTGTTTGCAAGCTCGGAGGCATCCGGAGCATTACCCATTTTGGCCAAAATTTCTTCCAGTGTGATACGACCGCCTGCAAAAAATTCACCATCGAGATGAATACTCGGCACCGCCATCACGTTCTTGCTCTCTGCCTCTTCTTTGAACGCAGCCCCATCGATCATGGTATGGGATATACCCGGATTGAGGATACTCATCAAGTTAAGAGCCTGCACAACATCAGGACAGTTATGGCAACTGAGGCTAATATAGGTTTCAAACTTATACTCGCCACGAATATTCTTAATTTGATCAATTACACTTTGATCTACCTTAGGGGCTCTTCCACTAACTTGAAGCAGGGCCAATACCAAAGAAGTAAATTCATGTCCTAGAGGGACGCCCGCAAACGTTACGCCCGTGTCTTCGCCGACACGATTTACACTAAAACTCGGTGTTCGAGGTAATGCTGCTTGCTCCACCGTAATCATGGATGACATGCTGGTCAATTCATCTAGCAAAGCCATCATGTCATTGGATACGGAATCGGAGCCCACACTAACCTTTAACACCACGTGGCCCTCCATAAGTTGGAGATATTGAGCTAATTGTGATTTGATATCCGCATCCAGCGCCATATGTGTGCTCCTTAGATTTTACCTACGAGATCGAGGCTAGGCTTAAGTGTTGCAGCGCCTTCCTGCCATTTCGCTGGGCAAACCTCTCCCTGATTATTACGAACATATTGAGCTGCCTTGATCTTGTTCACAAGCGTACTTGCATCACGACCAATGCCTCCCGCCGTAATTTCAACAGCCTGAATCACACCGTCTGGATCAACGATGAACGTGCCACGATCAGCAAGGCCCGCCGATTCAATCAGCACTTCAAAATTGCGTGAAATCGTATGCGAAGGATCACCAATCATAATGTAGGTTACCTTGCCGATAGCTGCTGAACTATCATGCCATGCTTTATGTGTAAAATGAGTGTCCGTAGAAACGGAATATACCTCAACACCAAGTCCCTTCAATGTCTCATACTGGTTTTGAAGATCTTCGAGCTCAGTTGGGCAAACAAAAGTGAAATCCGCAGGATAGAAGCAAACGATACTCCATTTTCCTTTGAGATCAGCTTCCGTAACTTCGATAAACTTACCATTGTGAAATGCAGATGCTTTAAAAGGTTTTACTTCAGTTCCAATTAGTGACATGATAATTCCTCCTTAGGGTGTGTTGTGTAAACATTATATAACATGATCCGGTCGTAAATCCAACAAGCAACCTTTTCACATTATAATAATTCTAATTTAATAATAATTATTTTTTATTTGTTGTCAATATTTTGCACCGTCAAATTGCAAAGTTCCGTTGGATACTATAGCTCTGAAACATCAATGCTACGTCCAAGTTCGGTTAGGGTTATCATATAATGCATATTTACACTAAAATCTAAATATGATACATACTTTAGTTCCTCTAATGCATAAGAAACATTTCGGATTGGGTTCAATTCAAACTCATAGTCGAACATTTTATTTTCAAAAAATGAGTTCCTATATCTTACAACCATTTTGCCATGTTCTTTTTTCGCTTGATAAAATAACCCAAATACACAATCTCCATAAATCCCCTCAACTCTTCTCAATTCTTTGAGAATGTAGCGGGCACCCTCTGACAGATTAACCTTCCCATCTTTGCGTTCATAAATGTTAATTACCACGTCTAAGTGAGAATCGTTCCTGCCTCTTACCTCTTGGATATCCGTTTCAAAATGACGCCCCAGATCAATTAATGGGGACAATTCACCCGCTTTTTGGCGGGGAACATAACCTATACTTTGACCGTCAGATGTACACACAGCGATTGCATTAGAATCATAGCGATTTTCCTTTTCTCGCTTGAGAAAAATTTTATCGCCATAACTTAATCGAGAGATAATCGCTTGACGATCATTAAATGTTACACCTACTACCCGAATACGTCCTCGATATTCTCTCGATATCATATGGATCTCCTACCTGAGCATCATGGCTCTATTATGTGCTTTTGAAGTTGGCTATACAAAAACACCTCCAAGATTGTCTCCCACATCTCACGACATAGTCAAATTTCCTCGAAGGTGTTTCTATTCATTTCGCGTTAGGATGTCAGATCCTGTTTGATTTTGTAAAAAGGTTTCTTTTTAACGGGGGAGGCACGTCTGTTTTAACTGAAAAACGGACGTCATCGTAATAGAGAGAAATATCGGTTTTCCCTTGGTCTTTCAAAAATTGAACAGTAGCATTTCCCAAGTAGTTCTTGAAAATGTTGTTTTGGTAATAGCCGTCCTGTGTAATCCACGAGTGTTGCGTTCTTTCATCGGTAACCTGAAATAGGGTTTGCCACTCTTCACCATCAGGTTTCATTTTAATAATAACTTGTGCAGAACTATTAGAATCAACCTTTGGATCAGCACCTTTTACAATGTAAATATCCCATTCGGTCCATTTTCCAAACGGAACAGCAACT
>JBILCE010000056.1:0-6072 GCA_044353305.1 Paenibacillus sp. | reverse complement strand
CCAATCAGTTTCAATACATAGACGAGCGACGAAGTCACAATGGTTACCCCAATCACGATCCCTACCCCGCGAAAGATTCCCCCAATGAGACTTGGCCAAATGAGCCGTTTCGGGTTGTTAAGTAACTGCATATATTCGGCGATGTGCATTTGTTGCATTTTGTCCGTAAAAGCTCCTAGCTTGCGATTTAATTCGTCCATTAAACGAGTTTGTTCTTCGTTATTGTTCATCGAGCAGCCTCCCAGCTATCCATCTGATCGCCTGCCCGATTCCCGTTCCATTACACCAAGTTCACAACGACGGACGCACATCGCTTACACAACGTCGGATGATCCGCGCTCTCTCCAACTTCCGTGGTGACGATCCAACAACGCTCGCATTTTTCCCCATCTGCCACGGTCACCAAGACGCTCAATTTCGCAAAGTTTAGAGCCTCTGCTGGAGCTTGAGCACCTGCTGGATACAACGCGACCTGGGATACGATAAACAGTTGATCGAGATCTGGGAATTGAGCAAGTAGCTCGAACGTCTCGGCATTGGGATACAAGTGTACGGCTGCGCCTAAGGAGTTGCCGATAGTCTTCTGGTTGCGGGCTTCCTCCAACGCCTTAAACACATCTTCGCGCAAGGTGATGAAGCTGTCCCATTTGTTCTCCAGAGCTTCCTCGTACAGACTCTTGTTAGGTTGCGGCATGTCGGTTAATTGAACGCTAATGTCCGTGTGGCCTGGAATGTACTTCCACACTTCATCCGAAGAATGGGGAAGAATGGGAGCGATCAGTTTAGTTATAACCGTAAGCGCCTCGTATAATACGGTTTGTGCCGCTTTGCGTCCCGCTTCATCCGGAGCACTTGCGTACAAGCGGTCCTTGCTAATATCTAGATAAAAAGCACTCATCTCAACCGCACAGAAATGATGCACTGCCTGATAGACGATATGAAATTCGTAGTTTTCATAAGCGTCGAGTACTTTCTCGGTCATCCGATTTAGACGAATGAGAGTGAAACGATCCAACTCGTTCATCTGGGCAGGATTGACACGGTCATTAGCCGGGTCAAAGCCATTCAAGTTACCCAACAGAAAGCGCAACGTGTTGCGGATTTTGCGATAAACCTCTGTAATCTGGTTCAAAATGTTGTCCGAAATCCGGACGTCTGACTGATAATCAACAGAAGAGACCCACAGTCGTAGAATATCAGCGCCAAGCTTATCACATACTTGGTTCGGATCAACCGTGTTGCCAAGCGACTTGGACATCTTGCGCCCTTCTCCATCCAACGTGAAGCCGTGGCTCAAAATACCTTTATAAGGCGATTGGTCATATACAGCCGTGCCGGTAATCAGCGACGAATTGTACCAGCCCCGATATTGGTCTGAGCCCTCTAGATATAAATCGGCGGGCCATTGTAACTCTTCACGGGTGCGAAGCACGCCTGCATGGCTTGAACCCGAATCGAACCAAACATCCATAATATCGGTCTCTTTGCGGAAATGAGTCTCCCCACAGTGTGAACAAGCGGTGCCAGCCGGAAGTAACTGTTGCTCATCGCGCAGGAACCAACTGTTTGACCCTTCTTGCTCAAAAATCGCAGCTACATGCTCGATGGTGGCATCGTTAACGAGCGGTTCACCGCAGCTACGACAATAGAATATCGGGATCGGAACACCCCATGCACGCTGACGAGAAATACACCAATCCCCACGATCCGCAATCATATTGTGCAGGCGGATTTCTCCCCAAGTCGGTGTCCACTTCACATTCTGAATCTCGCGCAGCATCTGCTCGCGGAACTTATCCACCGAAGCGAACCACTGCTCCGTCGCACGATAAATAACCGGCTTCTTCGTCCGCCAGTCGTGCGCGTATTGGTGATTAATCATACTCTGCTTCAGTAAATGACCGGATTCCTGCATTCTCTCCAGAATCGGACCGTTCGCCTTCTCATAGAACATGCCTTCATAGCCTGGTGCTTCGGCTGTAAACTTCCCTTGATCATCAACCGGACAGAGCACTCCGATGCCGTACTTTTGGCCGATTGCGAAGTCGTCCTCACCATGCCCAGGGGCTGTATGGACGCATCCTGTTCCCGCCTCTAGCGTCACATGCTCGCCAACCATCACTAACGATTCCCGCTCATAGAACGGGTGCTTGCACGTCACACGGTCCAATTCAGCGCCTTTCAAGGTGGACACAACCTGCACATTCGTCCAACCGATTTCCTTTGCGGCCGTCTCCAACAGACCTGCCGCTAGGACGAAATGGCGGCCACCCGTCTCTACAACCACATAATCAAAATCCGGATGGACACTAATTCCAAGGTTCGCAGGTAACGTCCAAGGTGTCGTCGTCCAAATGACAATGGCTGCGTCATTCGGCAACTTACCCTGGCCATCTTTCACTTCAAACGCCACATAAATCGACGGTGATGTCTTCTCTTTATACTCAATCTCGGCCTCCGCCAGCGCACTCTCCGAGGAAGGCGACCAATAGACAGGTTTCAACCCTTTATAAATATACCCGCGCTTAACCATCTCGCCGAATACGCGAATTTGCTGTGCTTCATATTCCGGTTGAAGCGTAATATAAGGATTCTCCCAATCAGCGCGTACCCCCAACCGTTGGAACTGCTTCTTTTGCTTCTCTACCCAGCCAAGCGCATATTCCTTGCAATATTCGCGGAACTCCGGCACGCTCATTTTTTTGCGATCAACTTTGCCACTGTTGGCAATTGCTTGTTCAATCGGTAACCCATGTGTATCCCAGCCAGGAACGAAAGGGGCATCAAACCCATTCATGGACTTGAACCGCACAATAATGTCCTTCAGCACCTTATTTAAGGCGTGACCAATATGAATATCGCCATTCGCATAAGGAGGACCGTCATGTAAAATAAACTTCGGTTTCCCCTTCGCTTTCTTCTGCACCTTCGTATAAATGTCGATTTCATCCCACCATTGCTGTACCTTCGGTTCTGCTTGAGGCAAATTGCCGCGCATCGGGAATTCGGTTTGCAATAAATTTAACGTCTTACCATAATCCATGTTCGATCTACTCCTTTTCATACCAAAATATAAAAAAGCTCTTCATCCCAAAAGGGACGAGGAGCTCTCGCGTTACCACCCTAATTAAGCAGATTAAAGGCTGCATGTATAACATACCGCTGCCATCTGCTTCACTTCATCCGATCGATAACGGGATCAGCCGATTCTCCCTACTTGCCGTAAACGGGACGCTTACCGCTTTCAAGGAACACTCTTGGGTGATCTTCTAGCTGCACGGCGATTAGGCTCACACCACTCCCTAACTCGCTTGACACCGTTCGTCAGCTGTACTCGTCCCAGTCTTCGTTTTCAAGATTGTGGAATCAGTATAAGATGTTTTGAAAACATCGTCAAATCCATGTGGATCTAACCTTCAATTTTCGTTAGAATCGAATGTTTTCTCGAAGGAATCCCAACTGTCGTTACGGAGTAGCTCCAATTGCGCCTCAATCAGCATCCGGAAACGCGTGCGATAAATCGTCGCCTGTTTCTTCAGCTCTTCGATCTCAAGCTCAATTCTGCGAGACTTCGTTAACGACTCATTGATAATACGATCTGCGTTCTTGTCCGCTTCCTTCAAAATCAATTGCGCTTCCTTCTTCGCATTCGATCTTACTTCGTCAGCCGCTTCTTGGGCTACGATGATCGTCTTGCTTAATGATTCTTCAATATTCGTAAAATGATCGAGGCGCTCCTGAAGCGAACGCATCTGGTTCTGGAGTTCCCTATTCTCACGGATGATCGTTTCATAATCTTTGATCACCTGATCCAGGTACTCATTGACCTCATCTTCATCATATCCGCGAAACGATCTGCTGAATTCCTTATTATGAATATCAAGTGGTGTTAACGGCATGGTGCACCTCCAAGTATAGTTCGGCAACCCTATAATTCGACATGGATAGCTAGAATCCTGCAAAAAACGTGCAAGACCTAACGATATTTTCCTATTCGAACTCGCACACGCCCAGATTTCGTCGTCCCTTCCACTTCGAGCAACTTAAATCGTCCGAAGCCTTGCAAGGAAACGAGATCCCCTTCGCGTAATGGTGTGCTTGGATCTTCTTCCACCTTGAAGTTGACACGACATCGACCCGCTTTAATGGGCGGTAAAATTTTCGCCCGACTTAGCTTATAAGCATCGCTTGCAATCCCATCAAGCCGAAGCGAGGCAACAGACAGCGTGGCTTCTTCTAATACAACAGACTTCGCTTCAAGATCAGCCAAATCTAGCACGGAAACGCTCACCTTCACCCTGCCAACTTGATTTAATTGAAGCCTAATGAAATCAGCAATTTCTGCCGCAACGACAAACTGACAGCCCTCATTGGTTAAGCCAATGTCGCCGAACTTGTCTCTTTTCACACCGAGTCCGAGAATGGATCCTAAATAATCGCCATGCTCGAGTTGTGACACTTTCGGATCATCTGAGGTAACCGCCAACGCCGAAATTCGCATATCTTCTTCGTCCAAATCAACATAATCTGGCGCAATCAAAACGCGCCGCCGTTCCGCACCGGCGTATCCGCCGTCCATACGAAACTGCAGCGCTGATTCGCGACTAACTAATGTCTGTACAATAAACTGACCTCGCGGATCTAAGAAATCGGTTAGCTTGACAGCATGCTGTTCCACTGCCCGATCAATCCAATCTAACGTTCTCTCCACAAACGGTCTCTCGTCTGGGTGAAAATGTCCAAATAAACCGGTAGCCATCTATTCTCCTACTTTCCGTTAAACAAACGGCCTAAGGATGAAGAAAATGACTTCCTTCAACCCCAACACAACAAAATTGAGGGCAAGTAACGCCACAATCGGTGATAGATCGATTACTCCGCCGATCGGAGGAATGATTTTGCGAAACGGAGTTAAGTATGGCTCAACTAGCTTGCCAAGAAATTCACCAATTTTGCTATCCCTAACATTGGGTAGCCATGAAGTAAGAATATAAGCAATGATCATAATGTTATAGACGCGATATAGGACGTCAATTGTACTGCCGATCGATTCTAGCAAACCCGTCACCTCGTTATCATTTTATTCTGATTCGTTACCTAGCATCTCTGAGATGCCCCCTTGAATTTCGACGGATTCCGGCGTGCAAATAAAAATATTCGGACCTACCTTAGAAATGGAACCACTTAATGCATATACCGTACCACTTAAAAAATCGACAATCCGAATAGCCTTATCAGCCCGAACACGCTGCAAATTGACAAGAACGGCTCGGCGTGACCGCAAATGATCCGCAATCTCTTGCGTCTCATCATAAGAACGTGGCTCACAAAGGATAATGCGAGAATTTTTCTGGGCATTAATGCTTACCACGTTGTTCTTATTCTTACGATTCTCAAATGGATTCGTTTCAATTTCTTCGCTTTTATCTTGATTGCGATCGACCATCTCTTCCTCATCTTGAAAACCAAAAAAATTCATCATCTTACTCATCATTCCCATTAGCTTACGCCTCCTCTTATTTTTCCTTCCCAACCAAAATCGAACCGAGTCGAATCCAAGTTGCTCCTTCTTCTATCGCTATTTCGAAATCATTCGACATCCCCATCGACAAATGTGGCACCTTATCTGGCAACACATTCGAAGCATTCAACCGATCACGCCATTCGCGCAACCCGCGAAATACCGGCCTTGTCGACTCAGGGTCCGCTTCATAAGGCGCCATCGTCATAAGTCCGACAATTCGGATCCCTGGCATGGTCCGAATACGTTCAGCAAACGGAATCAATTGCTCAGGTGCTAACCCATCCTTCGTCTCTTCACCCGATATGTTGAGCTGAATAAAGCACTTTACTTCTAGCCCGGCTGCTGATGCTTTACGAGACAGTTCTTCTGCTAGCGAAAGCCGGTCCAACGAGTGCACATAGGGAAAACGACCAACGACTTCTTTCACTTTATTGGTCTGGAGATGTCCGATGAAGTGCCACTCTGCTTCGTTACCGATGACTTCCCATTTCGCCTTCGCATCCTGCCAACGATTTTCGCCAATTCGTATGTAGCCTTTAGCAATTACT
>JBILCE010000055.1:0-6133 GCA_044353305.1 Paenibacillus sp. | reverse complement strand
TTGGGTGACGAGTGCTTTGTTGACCGAAACAAAAGCGCGTCCGCCAAAATGGCTCAGTTGCTTATTGATCCGATGAGCGGTCGCCTCAAGATCTTCCTTGGCTTGGCCGATCGTACCTGATCGGTAAATGGCATGGGTCACTTCTGGTCCGATATAGGAATAAGCAACCGTTTGAACGCCTTCAGCAAGTACGTCAGCCACTTGCAACGCATTCAGCCACATTTCCCAATCTTCCCCACCCATGACCGCAACAGTCTGACGGATTTCCTCATCAGTTGACGGTTCAATGGAGATGTCCGTCACTTCGCCGTTCGTTGTATTAACGGTTTTGTCTGTGAATGATTGACCAATCGGTTTCAACACAGACGTGAACGTCTCGCCTGTCTCCGGATGGGTCCGTCGTGGAGACGCGATACTGTAGACGACTAAATCGATTTTACCGAGTTGTTCGCGGATTAATTGTATTGTTTGCTGCTTAATTTCGTTCGAAAAGGCATCGCCGTTCACATTGATCGCAATCCGACCTGCTTGGCGAGCTGCGTTAGTGAATGCTGCGGTATTGTACCAACCAGCTGTTCCTGTCCGATCCTCTGCCGCTGGACGCTCGAAAAATACACCAATCGTATCCGCTCGGCTACCAAACGTTGCTGCAATGCGCGAAGACAAACCGAAGCCGGTTGAAGCGCCAATAATCAGTGCTTTTTTGGACCCGTGGATCGGTTTCTGAGCTTTCACATAGTCGATCTGTTGCTGTACGTGTGCTTCGCAACCAGCTGGGTGGGCGGTCGTACAGATGAAGCCACGAATGCGTGGTTTAATAATCATGTGTCGATTGACCTCCAATCTCATATCCTTGTAATTGTATCATAAATGAGGATCAGGTGGTAGGAGCAGGTCATTATTTACTAATGATGAATACAGATGGGCTATGAAATATGGTAGTCACATAATAGGAAGAAACACGTAGGGGGTTGTCAATGATGAGGACAGCACATATTTTTGGGGCAACAGGATTGATCGGGGGGTTGTTGCTGCGTGAGATGCTAAGCGAATCTGATGGGTATGAACAGATTCACACGTATGGACGGAGATCCGTCGGTGTAGAGCCTGATCGCCGGCTTGTCCAGCATATCATCGACTTTGATCGACCGGATGAGTGGAGAGAGTTTCTGTCGGGTGGAGATGTGTTTTGTTGCCTTGGCACAACGATCAAAAAAGCAGGTAACCAAGACGCATTTGATTTGGTGGATCGGGTATACCCTGTTCGGATCGCGAAAGAGGCAGTGGAAAATGGTGCAGCGAATATGGTAGTCGTTTCGTCACTTGGCGCGAACGCGCGATCCGCTGTTTTTTACAATCGGGTGAAGGGGCAAATGGAACAGGAAGTTAGCGCTACGGGCATTCGTCCGTTACATTTCTTTCGTCCATCGCTACTTCTAGGCAATCGACTGGAAAAGCGGTCTGGTGAGCGAGCGGCGATTGTAATTACGCGGGCACTACCGTTTCTTTTTATAGGACCGCTTGCGCCGTATCGACCGATCGAAGCAGCCGAAGTCGCGAGAGCGATGCTGGTTGCCGCTCGCAGATCGGAAGGGCAAGTATATATTCATGAATCAAGGGATATCCCCGCGATTAGGTAAGGTGTTTAGGACAACAACAATAAGCCTAAACGTAGGGACCCATTCGTGGTACTCGATTACGAATTCAAAGGACTGATATAATAATTTATGGTAAATTAAAAATAGGCGAAACAAAAATTTAAACAGGTAAAGGGGTCGGAGTTTGTGATTCTGGGTGACATCCAACATTGGGAAATTGAAAAAAAATATTTCCCCGTTATTCTAGACAGGGTAGTTCAATTTCTAAGGTCGACTGATTTCTCCAAATGTCCTGAGGGTCGAATCGAAATAGAAGAGGATCGACTATTTGCCATTGTACAACACTCAACCACCAGCCCAAAGCAATTACGCAATGCAGAATTTCATGAGAAATATATTGATGTACAGTACCTAGTTAGCGGTGAAGAAATCATTGGGTTAACAAGGTACTCCCAAGAGATGACCATAATCGAGAATCAAATGGCGGAGCGGGATTACACTCTCGTCGATGGTGGGTTCGGTGAGATGGAACTGATCATGCGTCCAGGAAGATTTGCAGTGTTTTTTCCAAATGATGTTCATCGACCAGGTTGTACTCATGATAAGGATCAGCTCATAACGAAGGTTGTAGTGAAAATACACGTGAGTTATTGGAATTAGAGGGTGTTGTCAACAGATATGCACAACATAACTGATGACACCCCTCGCAATTGGCTGGAAAGATCGATGCTTTGGTGCATCTCGCTTCCTCAATTCTGTCAATACAATACTAAGTTATTAGCCACCGAAGGCAGAGCGGAACGCGCGGGATAGAGTGACTTGCTCTACGTTCCAGAGTGGTGCTATATCCGGCGCGACGTTCTGTTCAAACCAATCCGCAAGCAACTTGCGATTACTCCCATTCTCCGTAATCCATAGTAAATTAAGCATGACCTTGCGATAATATAAGGCTTCCGCCTCCTCGCGTTGGACAAGTGGTACCCAGATATTCAGCCGTTTAATCGTGCGATACAATTCCTTGTTGCATGATCGCCGAACTTTCCTTGCCGTTGGTAATGGTATCGGTTGGTTGGGGTTTCTTTTCACATTCATGCCACTCATCACCCGTCGTTTGGATTATGTTCAATTTATGCAATTCAATCGCAATAGGCGACAGGTATCTCCCGCTTTTTTAAAGTTCACGAATCAATTGACAGACCATCGAACAATGTGATATAAAATAAATTACCGGCACAACTCTTTATTGCTTAAAAGCATAAAAGCATAAAAGCATAAAAGCGTAAAAGTGGGAAAGTGCACCACCTCGAATTCGCAACGGATTCAAGGTTTTAACCAACAGGAAATTTTTGTAGTTCATGGAGTTAAATCGGAGGGATTGTAATGAACGTGGAACATTGCAAAATTTTGGACTGTACCATTCGTGATGGAGGTCTAGTTAACAATTGGAATTTTAGTGTTGAGTTTGTCCGTGATTTGTATGATGGACTAAGCGCAGCTGGCGTTGAATATATGGAAGTGGGATATAAGAATTCCCCTAAGTTGCTTAAAGCGAGCGAGCCTAACGATTGGCGTTTCCTGAACGACCAGTTTCTGAAAGAAGTGTTTCCTGTTAAGAAGTTCACGAAGCTTTCTGCTTTGTGCGATATTGGCCGCGTTGACGAGAATGATATTCTTCCGCGTGAGCAAAGTGTGCTCGACATGATTCGTGTTGCCTGCTACATCCGCGACATCGACAAGGGTATCGAACTCGTGAAGAAGTTTCATGAAATGGGATATGAGACGTCACTAAATATTATGGCACTCTCAAGCGTTCATGAGAACGAGTTAATTGAAGCATTCGAAGAAGTGGCTAAGAGTCCCGTAGACGTTGTATACGTCGTCGACTCTTACGGAAGCCTGGACCCGAAAACAACCGAATATTTGGTCAAAAAGTTCCAAGCCCTTTTGCCAAACAAACAGCTAGGCATCCACATGCACAATAATATGCAATTGGCTTTCGCGAATACTCTAATTGGTGTGCAAAATGGTGTAACCTTCTTGGATTCATCCGTATATGGAATGGGTCGCGCCGCGGGTAACTGTAACACCGAATTGCTGGTTGGTTACCTCAAAAAACCACGTTATGAGCTGAAGCCGGTTCTTGGCGTGATTGAGAAGCACATGTTAGCGATGCGTGAAAGATGGGAATGGGGCTATATCATTCCTTACATGGTATCTGGTGTACTGAATGAGCATCCGCGCGTAGCGATGGCTGTTCGTGATAGCGATGATCGTGATAAGTTTGTTGAATTTTACGACAAACTGACAAGTCCGGAGGCCGTAAGCGGCGCTACTGCAAAGAGGGAATAGATGTAACTAAGCCAAACAAGCTACTACCAATCTTTCAATCGAAAATTCAGAAAAGTATGCATTCATGATTAGCAGGGGCGGGAAACCGCTCCTGTTTTTTTAAATTCAAAAAGGGTTGTCGCTCACGCTGATTGCAGTGTCCATGGTATGGTCTACACGTTCTTTTTCCTATAGCCTTACTTTGTGATAAAATGATCATAAAAATAACGGTTGGCAAATTTGCACAAGATGGGGTGGAATTATTGGCCGATTTGATCCAGGGGCTCCTTGATTGGATGATGAGTCTAGGTTATTGGGGCATTATGATTGGGCTTGCTATTGAAATAATTCCAAGCGAATTGGTGCTCGCTTACGGAGGCTACTTAGTTTCACAAGGCGTCGTAACTACCTTTGAGGCAGTTGCGTTTGGTACGATTGGTATTATGATTGCGCAATATATTTTATATTTTCTTGGTTTATACGGGGGAAGGCCCTTCGTTAATAAATTTGGCAAATATTTATTCATGAAACCGAAATCGGTTGACAAAGCGGAGGATTGGTTCATCCGTTATGGGGCAAGTATTGTATTCACGGCGCGATTTGTCCCGGGCTTACGGCAAGTCATTTCCATTCCAGCTGGTATGGCCAAAATGTCGTTTTGGAAGTTTTCATTTTATACGTTGCTTGGTACGGTGCCTTGGTGCATTTTATTCGTTGAATTGGGCAAACAGCTTGGGGAAAGATGGCAGTCCGTTCACGAGGAAGCGATCATGTGGATTCGCGGATCGTTGATAGCAGTTGTGGTCATTATCCTATTTTTTGCTATATGGAAATGGGTTCAGAAGCATCAACAGCGTGGGCAGACGAAAGGGTATGTAGGAGAGAAGACCACAGCAACTGAGCTGAATCAGTTAGGAAAAGGGTACCACGTTCTGAATCGTCGACGGTTTGAAACGCGGACGGGTGTGCAGGAGATCGACCATATCATTGTTGGGCCGAACGGTTTGTTTCATCTGGAGACGAAGCATTGGGTTGGAAAAGTTAAATTCTTAGAAAATGGTGTGGAGCGTGGACCTAACGGCCATCACGAAGACCCTACAACTGCGATAAATCGACACGAATTCGCGTTGAAAGAGTTCCTGCGTGGGCATAAACGCCATGCTGACGTCATTGGAATTCTTTGTTTCTCTCATCCAGATGTTGAATTGATTGGTGAAAGCCCTGCTTGCCGGACGGTTAAGCTGACAAAACTTGTTTCTTTGATCGAAGCATATCCAACGAAACACCCTCTATCGGACACCGAAGTAAAGCAACTAGCAGGACTACTTCAGCAAAATAGTAAGCCAAGCGATAAGGCTTAAGGGGTACTTATGAAAAAACCAAAGTTATTTGAACTCGACCTTGTTCGCGCCATCGCGATTTTAGCAGTCCTGATCATTCATGCTACAGCGAACGCCACTGTGGAATTACAATGGGGTATAAGCCATACCGCACCATTCTATCTGGCATTAAATGCTTTTAGTGTTTTTGCTGTGCCGGTTTTCGTTTTTCTAAGCGGACTTGTGTTGTTTTATCAGTATGCAGATTCATGGAATGGGAAACAGATTCTTGGTTTTTATGGGAAACGGATTCAGTTTATCTTGGTGCCTTATTTAGTATGGTCATTTGCCTACTATGTGGCGTATCAATGGATGAATAATAAGACCATTACGATCGATTGGGCGGATTTTGCTTCGAAGCTGGTTTGGGCAGAAATCGGGTACCATCTTTATTTTATGATTATTATTATGCAGTTCTACTTACTGTTCCCCATTCTTATGACGCTTGTTCAACGGTTTTCTTGGCTTAGAAGGAATATTGCACTTGTTGGCATTGTGATTCACTTGGGTTTTTACTCTTATCATGTCTGGGTCCAGCCTTTCCTGCACAACGCTACTTTGTTGACGACATATCTTGCCCTTTTTACTATTGGTGGGGCTATCGGTATGAATTATGAACGGTTCGTTGCGGCTGCACATCGGCTTTGGTGGGTGTTTGGTTTAGCAGTGGCGTTTGGATTTATGTATTTACTTCTAATTATTCTGTCTTATGATGAAGTCGTATATGGCCCGATTCCCTATGAAATTTTATATAATGGGTACGCGATATTGGTTAGCATAAGTTTGCTGTGGATTAGCCGAATGGTGGTTAGATCTGATAGTCTGATT
>JBILCE010000053.1:0-6221 GCA_044353305.1 Paenibacillus sp. | reverse complement strand
ATCTGCAGTTTTCCATTCGAGGGATAGGGGCTGTGGGTTGCGCAGGTGAAATGAACATACCAGACGGCGAAGTGTTCTCGGCACCAGTTCGTGATTCAGTCAATGGTGTCATTCGTTTCAACACACCAACCCCGTATAATGGGTTCACATTTGAGAATGTAGAATTACATTTTGAGAATGGGAAAATTGTCAAAGCGACAGCCAACGATACCGATCGGATAAACAAAATTTTCGACACGGACGAAGGTGCGCGTTATATCGGCGAGTTTGCCATCGGCTTTAATCCTTATATTTTCAATCCGATGAAAGATATTTTGTTCGATGAGAAGATTGCGGGTAGCTTTCACTTTACACCTGGGGCTTGTTACGATGAGGCATCTAATGGAAATGATTCTGCAATTCATTGGGATATGGTTAATATTCAACGTGCGGATTATGGTGGAGGCGAGATTTGGTTCGACGGTCGACTTATTCGCAAGGATGGGTTATTCGTCGTGCCGGAGCTCGAAGGCTTAAATCCCGGTAACTTGAAGTAGAGGAAGGAATTCAGTTGAAAAAATGGGGCTTGATTGCCTTGTCGGGTGTACTTCTGGCACTAGTACTAACAGGGTGCGAGAAGGAAGCAACGAAGGCGGAAGAATGTTGCGATACGATCATTTATGGAGGGGGTACGCAAGCTGTTGCTGCTGCCCTTCAATATGGTGCAGTAACACGAAACAAATCGAACGTGCTGATGATTGTGCCCGAGCGTGCGCTAGGTTCAATTTTGTCGCTTGGGAAACAGAACTTGTTTGATGTCAATTATTATGAATCGAAGAAATTACCTAAGGGAATCCCTGCTGGATATCAAGGTTCCCAAGCGGGTTCTTTACGCACGTTCTTGGGAGATATTTCAGCTGTGTTTCCTCCTGAGGAAATGGAGCGTTATTTAGCACGTCGATTAGGTGAAGTGAAAAGGTTGACCATTCTTTACGAGCATGATTTAACGGAAGTCGAAACAGCACCAGACCCAGATGGTAAAGGGTCGAGGGTTACAGCTGTTAAAATGCGTAAACTCATCCGTGACGAACGCGGCCATTATATTTTTGACCCGAAATCCTCTGAAGAGCGCCTGCAAGCACGCGTGTTTATCGATGCATCGGAGACGGGGCGACTTGTTCAGCTTAGCGGTCATCATGTAGGTACCGTAGGTAGAGAGGATCAAAACAGTGACCGTTTGCAAATGGCGGCGACATTGATGTTTAAATTAAAGGGGATTGACTCTAAGACGGCTACCAAAAATGGCGCAGTAGGCGGACAAGCGATGTCACCGAAAGGGTCGTTTCAGTTTTGGGGTGGCTATGAGATGGAAACGGATCCCGTATTTCTTTCATACGAACAAGCGTCTCATCGCTTTCGGATGAAACCATATAACGCTGGTGAAGAAGGGTTTTCTGGCACCTGGAACAGTGAAAAGTTACCATTTTGGATGAATATGCTGTTGATTTACAATGTCGATGCCAACAAATCTAAACGATATTCTTCGGGAAAAGAGATTGTCGATTCATCCGCCGTTATCGATCCAGAGACCGCGCTAGATTTAGCAAAAGCAGAGATTGCAAACCCTGAGTTTATTCAGATGCTACGTAGGCTGCCTGGATTTGAACGTGCAGAGCTTGTACGCCGAGCAGACGGCTCTCCAGAGGTCGGAGAGACGCTTTATATTCGAGAAAGTATTCACACGGCCAATTTTGCCGATCCAGTAACGAGAACTTACCGGTTCGCCCTCGATCGACAAGGAGTTTCCGGTGGTGATGGTAAGTATTTTGCACGGCGTATAGGGTTAGGCTATTACCACTTTGACTCGAATTCCTACAAAAAAGGCGAACAACTGTCCAATCCACTTGGGAATGAGCCATGGTACGTGCCTTACGATACACTTTTGGAACCGAAGATCACTAATGTGCTTGTACCTGGCTATGCTGCAAACATGGATTCATTCGCATGGACAGCGATGCGGGTCTATCCCAACCTCATTATGTTAGGCGATGCAGCGGGTACGGCCGCGGCGATGACAATTATGGAGAACTTTAATCTCCATCAACCTTCAGATAAGCAAATCGAGGAATTACAGGATAACCTTCGAAAAGCAAACGTTATTCTAGATAAATAATTTCGAAATCTACAATAAAACAGTTTGTTCGTTTAATTTGTTATTTTCGGCATTTTGCTTTTGTTGGGAATAGAACCCCGTTCAAAAGTATTAAACTGTTGGTTGATGGCCCCCTCGAACATGTTTATGTAGGGTTGCAGCGTGTTTCCTTTCCACGCTTCTTGGGCAATCATATTCGTTAAATTAATGAAATCACGATTTGCAGATATAAATACATCATGAATGGATGGATCGGCATTGCGGATTGCAAGGGCAATCGTCTGCTTAAGTCCGTGGGACAAATCCTCATGGTTTTCAACTGTGTCATAATTGTTAAAACCACTCGTTAACAAATTTCCGTCCATGCCTTGATTGAACGTGTATGGATTGTATTCGCCAAGATCGGTTCCGCTATTGTTTGTTTCTGTTTTCGCATTTCCACCTCTCGTACCCGTGGCTGTGTTATCGAGCAAAATGGCGACGTAAGCATTTGTATCTGTACGCATCACGAGTGCCGTATTTACGCCGGGGAGGGCCGATATTAAATCGGACAAATCCTGTTTGAACGTCATAGAGGAAATGGAATGAACAATTGGACCGTCCCCCGCATACTGCGCCCCGTACGCACGCGGACCATCTACTTGATCGCCCATTTTTGAACTGCCATAATTGGTTTTACTCCTTTGGTCGTAACATCCACAACTAGTTATGACAATAATAAGGAATGGTAATAATAAACGAATAGCGACTGATTTCCTCATAGGTTTCGCTCCTCTTTTTTTCTTACCCTTATCATGGTTTATTGGAAAGTGCATTATGCTCATTCAGCTTTTAGAACATTTTGTGAAAGGTCTTCGACGTAGATTGACAAAGAACTTTAACGAATTTATAGTTAATGAAGTGCATGGGGGGAAGTCTGCCGATGATTGTAGAAAATATTGCCCCCGAAGCAATTATCCCGTTTTAGAACGCACGTATTCCATGTGCGTTTTACTATCTTACAGCAAGAAGATTACATCACAGAGCGCTCTAATGGAGCATTCTGATCTAGACAAGTGGGGTTGATAAGGAATGTTTCGAAGCAAAATGTTATGGCGTCTAGCTTCCTTGATGACGGCCGTCGCATTGTTCTTGACGGGTTGCGGTGACGAATATACGTCTACCTTAAAACCGAAAGGACCTGTGGCGAGAGAGCAATTGTATCTCATGAAATTAAGTCTTGGGATTATGGTTTTTGTTATCGTGGTCGTATTTGCAATTTATATTTACGTATTGATCAAATTCCGTGCAAGGAAGGATCAGACGGGCATTCCGAAGCAAGTGGAAGGTAATCATGTGCTTGAAATCGTCTGGACAGTGATTCCTATCATTCTATTGTTTATACTTGCGGTACCAACGGTTCAATACACGTTTAAGCACTCTGCTGACTTAAGGGACAACAAAGATGCTGTTCAAGTAAAGGTGACAGGTCATCAATTTTGGTGGCAATTTGAATACCCGGACCTCGGTATTAATACCGCACAGGATCTAGTTATTCCAGTTGGTAAAAAAATTGCTTTCGAAATAACAACTACCGATGTGAATCACTCATTCTGGGTTCCTTCTCTTGGTGGAAAAATGGATGCGACAGCTGGAATCACCAATGTTCTCTATCTACAAGCAGATGAGCCTGGTGTATATCAAGGTCAGTGCGCAGAACTTTGCGGTGCGTCACACGCATTGATGTATTTTAAAGTAATTGCTAAGACGCAGTCCGAGTACGATGCTTGGGCGAACGGTATGAAAGCACAGAAAACAACACCAGCGAGTGTTGCAAAAGGTGAACAACTTTACAAAGATAATTGTCTTGCCTGTCATGCCGTGAATGTAGCAGGTCCTGGTATTGGTCCGAATTTGAATGGTTTTGCAAATCGTGAGCGTATTGCAGGTATTCTGGAACGCGGCAGTAAGAATGATGACAATTTGTACAAGTGGATTAATAATCCACAGAGCGTGAAGCCAGGCACGAAGATGCCACAAGTTCAAGAAAATGGCCAACCGCTTAGCAAAGAAAAAGTCAACGAAATCATTAAATATATGAACACACTCAAGTAGACCGGGTTATATCCGGAACGAATACTTTTAGGAGGTAACCAAGGTGGCTCATTCTCACGCAGTTAAACGGTACAGTGGGATTAAAGATTGGCTGACCACGGTCGACCATAAGAAAATCGGCATTCTTTATTTTCTTGCTGGTGGTATTTTCTTTCTGGCAGGTGGATTAGAAGCTATTCTCATTCGTATTCAGTTGATGTATCCAGACCAGAACATATTTATCGGCGGTACATTCAATCAGTTGACGACTATGCATGGCACAACCATGATCTTCTTGGCTGCGATGCCGATGATTTTCGGGTTTATGAATGCAATTGTCCCTCTACAGATAGGGGCGCGCGATGTCGCATTTCCTTTCATAAACTCTTTAGGGTTCTGGCTTTTCTTCTTTGGAGGTTTATTGCTTAACCTAAGTTGGTTTTTAGGCGGCGCGCCAGATGCTGGTTGGACAGCCTATGCTCCACTTTCAACTGATCAGTTTAGTGGCAAGGGTATAGACTTCTACGTACTTGGGCTACAGATTGCAGGTATTGGTACGTTAATCGGTGGGATTAACTTCCTGGTAACGATTATTAACATGCGTGCTCCTGGTATGACTTACATGCGTTTACCGCTCTTTACTTGGACTGCATTCATTACATCTGCACTTATTCTATTCGCCTTCCCTGCTATCACAGTAGGTCTTGTTGAATTAATGTTTGATCGATTGTTCGATGGTAATTTCTTCGAGGTAGGTAAAGGCGGGAACGCTGTACTCTGGCAACACTTGTTCTGGATTTTCGGGCACCCAGAAGTATATATTTTGATTCTTCCTGCTTTCGGTATCATTTCTGAAGTTGTATCGACTTTTTCTAAGAAACGTTTGTTTGGTTACAGTTCAATGGTATTCGCCTCTATCCTTATCGGATTTTTAGGTTTCATGGTATGGGTTCACCATATGTTCACGACAGGATTAGGCCCTGTTGCCAACTCGATCTTTGCAATTGCGACAATGGCTATCGCAGTACCTACCGGTGTAAAGATCTTTAACTGGCTCTTTACAATGTGGGGAGGACATATTCGTTACACGGTCGCCAATTTATGGGCTGTAGGCTTCATTCCTACGTTCGTAATGGGTGGTGTAACAGGTGTTATGCTTGCGGTTCCTTCAGCAGACTTCCAATATCACGATTCTTATTTTGTCGTAGCGCATTTCCATTACGTTATTGTAGGTGGTTTGATCCAAGGGTTGTTCGCTGGTTTTTATTACTGGTGGCCTAAGGTATTCGGTCGCTTACTTCATGAAGGCCTTGGCAAATGGCATTTCTGGACGTTCTTTATTGGATTCCATTTGACATTCTTCCCTCAGCATTTCATTGGTTTGCTGGGAATGCCGCGTCGTTACTTTACGTACTTTACTGGTACAGGAATTGACACATTAAACTTTGTAAGTACAATCGGTTCATTCCTGATGGGTATTGGTACAATCGTATTTGTTTTAAATATTATTCTCACAGCCATGAAACCAGCTGATGCATCGAACGACCCGTGGGATGCACGTACACTAGAGTGGGCGATTCCATCTCCTGCACCAGAGTACAACTTCAAGCAAACCCCACTTGTTCGTGGCCTTGATGCACTCTGGAAAGAGAAGATGGCTGGCAACAAAGAAATGACACCTGCTGAACCACTTGGTTCGATTCACATGCCATCGCCATCTATATTGCCATTTATTATGTCAATTGGCTTATTTATTGCCGGGTTTGGATTTATGTATGGAAAATTCGATTTTGAGAACGACATTCTCCATATCCTTTTCACTAACTATGTCGTAGCGGCTGTCGGACTTGGGATTACTCTAGGATGCATGTTCCTCCGTTCGGTTTACGACGATCATGGCTGGCACATCGAAGTTGATGAGCTGGAAGAGAAAGGGGCCAAATCATAATGGGCGCACATGCACACGAAACGCTTCCGGCTGAACCGGAAAAAGCAACGCTGGAAGGTAAGAACAAGC
>JBILCE010000244.1:0-6266 GCA_044353305.1 Paenibacillus sp. | reverse complement strand
ACTATAGTTCGCCTCAATTTGTAGTTCGATACGGTAAGATTAGCTGCAACAAACTTGGACCATCTTCAGGACGAATAATAATAGGGCTCATAGGTCCCGTAAATCCAAGATGTACATCTTCACTGTCAATTACTTTTAATGCATCAAGCATAAACTTAGAGTTAAAGGAGATTCTTAACAATTCACCACTTAAACTCTTTGATGCAATTGTCTCTGTAACTTTGCCCAATTCACTAGAACTAGATGAAATTTCAACCGTTTGATCTTCTTTTACCGTTAGTTTTACAATGTTCGTTTTTTCTTCCCGAGATAGCAAATTTGCACGGTCCACCGCATTTGTTAATTCTTTAGTATTCACAATAAGTTGGGTTTGAAAAGTTTGTGGGATCAAGCGACTTGTGTCTGGGTAAGTACCATCCAATATTCTTGAATAGAATAGAACACGACCCAATTTAAATAAAACTTGGTTATCTGAGGTGATAATGTTAATAAGTATATTTTGATCAGGTAATATTTTTGATAGTTCATTCAATGTTCTTCCTGATATGACAACTTGATTTTGCGTGATTGAATCCAGTTGCATTTTTGTTTCTCGAGTGGCCAATCGATGTCTATCACAAGCAATTAATTTTAAACTATCCTCTTTCATACTCCACAAAACGCCTGTTAAAACAGATGTCGCTTCACTAGTGGATACAGCAAATGTTGTTTGACGAATCATCGTTTTTAAAATATCACTTAAAATTGAAATTGAAACTGTTTGATCAATATTTGGAAGTAAAGGATATTCCTCTGGGTCTAGTCCAACCATTTGAATATCTGAGTTTCCTGATCGAATGCTGGTCTGAAAATGATCCTTAACTTCAATTTCGATTGTTTCAGAAGGTAATTTTTTAATGATTTCTATAAAAAATTTCGAAGGTAAAACAACACTACCTGCTCGTTCAATATTGATTACTTCTAAACCATTGTCTTCTAAAGGAATGAAAGATTGAATAGATATATCCGTATCACTTCCGGTTAATGTAACACCAGAAGAACGGGCATCAATTTTTACCCCTGTTAGAATTGGAATTGTTGTTCGATTTGAGATTGCTTTTGCAACATGTTGAATTGATTCATTAAGATAAGATTTTAAAATCGTAATTTTCATTGATCATCCCACTCCTGACTATTCTAAAATAAAAGAGAGTTCATATAGTTATTATTATAGTATTTATATTTAATAGAAGTAGTAGGTCCTGTAGATATGTGGATAACTATTTGTATATCAAGCGTATAAAGACTATTAGCCTGTTACTAATTTGTGTATAGAAATGGACTTATTCAATCATAAGGATTCTTCAATTTTTCCTTTAAATTTGAAATGATATTTTTTAAATCTTGATCTTGTTCCATTGCTTCCGTTATTTTTTCATGGGCATGGAGGACAGTAGTATGGTCACGTCCACCGAATGCTTCACCGATTTTTGGAAGAGAATAGTCTGTTAATTCTCGTGTAAGGTACATCGCAATTTGACGGGGAAAAGCAATAGCTTTCGTACGTTTGCGTGCTTTGAATTCATCTAGTTTAAGTCCATAAAATTCACCAACTTTATGTTGAATACCTTGGATGGTAATCGACTTTGGTCGGTTTGTAGGCATAATGTCCTTCAATGCTTCCGCTGCCAAGTTTACAGTTATATCCTGATTAACAAGCGATGAATAAGCGACAACACGGATTAATGCACCTTCAAGCTCACGAATGTTTGTATCAATTTGGTTTGCAATGTACAACATAGCTTCCCCGGGAATATCTAGGTTTTCGGATTTGGCTTTTTTCCGAAGAATGGCTATCCGGGTTTCTAAATCTGGTGGTTGAATATCAGTAATTAAGCCCCACTCGAACCGAGAGCGAAGTCTGTCTTCAAGTGTTGGAATTTCTTTCGGTGGGCGATCACTAGAGATAATGATTTGTTTAGACTCTTCGTGCAGTGCATTAAAGGTATGAAAAAATTCTTCCTGAGTACCGTCTTTTCCCGCTAAAAATTGAATATCATCAATAAGAAGAACATCAATGTTTCGGTATTTATTTCGAAAGCTTTCACCACGATTGTCTCGGATAGCGTTGATGAATTCGTTTGTAAATTTTTCTGATGATATATACATAACCTTGGCTAACGGATTGTTGTCTAGGACATAATGTCCGATTGCATGCATTAAGTGAGTTTTCCCGAGGCCGACCCCACCGTATAAAAACAATGGATTATAGGCTTTAGCTGGTGCCTCAGCAACTGCAAGAGATGCTGCATGAGCGAATCGATTACCATAACCAATGACAAACGTATCAAATGTATATTTTGGATTAAGTACCGTTGGAAAACTTTCGTCTAAACTTTTTGTAACTAGTTTTGGAGTTACGACAGGGGGGGTTGATTGTCCATAAGTAGGCTGGATAGAATCTTCGATTAAGATTTGAACAACAACATGTCGACCGATTCCTTCGTAAACCGAATCCGAAATCATCTTAATATAACGAGTTTCTAACCACTCTTGAGTAAACTTATTTGGAGTACAAATCACCAACTGTGAATCATTAAATACAATAGCTTTTGTTGATTTTAGCCATGTATCAAAACTTGGTTTACTGATCTTAGTTTGAATAATCGCAAGGACTTGCTGCCACAATTGATTAACTACGTTATCCACAAAACATTCACTCCCCATAAAATCTAACCTGACGCAATAATATACTGATTTTTTGTCGTAAAATAAGGGTTTTTGTCGAAGTTATCCACACTATTCAGAAAATAAAATGCGAACTTATCCCAAACTGTGAACTTTGTTAACAAAATTATCCACAGCTTGTTGATAAATAACGCACAATAGATTGTTTATCCACAGATTTTTGTAAAAATAATATAGCAAAAAAAGCTTTACAATACAATCAAATTCTAAATGTTGTTCACAACTCCAATAGGTTGTGCATAAGAGTTATCTACAGCACAAGATATTGTTAATATCCTGTTACTAAATCGACAAATTCCGATAATTGATTTACATGACCATACACAACCCTATTATGAATTGACTTTTACTATATAAAATGGTTTAATGAACGAAGCTGTTTTTTTCGCAAGCAATAGGTCTTAGGGAGGTGCAATGACGTGAAACCATCATACAATCCGAATACTCGCAAACATAGTAAAGTACACGGTTTCCGCAAGCGGATGAGCACGAGTAATGGTCGTAAAGTGCTAGCCGCTCGTCGTCAGAAAGGCAGAAAAATCATCTCTGCATAATGTTATGCGGTATGTGCAAGGAAGACCACTTCGGTGGTCTTTTTTTGCAGGTATATTTTTCTAGATGCGAGGAACGTACATGTATAAAAAAAATCGTTTGTCACTTAGGGAAGATTTTCAAAAGGTTTATAAGTTTGGTAAATCTACGGCCAATCAGCAGTTTGTTGTTTACCAACTTCTAAAACCTTCACAGCTTGAACTCCGTCTAGGTGTTTCGGTAAGTAAAAAACTTGGTAATGCGGTTGTTCGAAATCGATTACGACGGATGATGAAAGAAATTGTCAGGCTTCATTTATCGGAGCTTGAAAATAAGTTTGATATTATTATTCTTGCTAGAAAACCATCATCAGAAATGGATTATGTCGCGATGGAGAAATCCCTTTTGCATGTATTGAAACGATCAGGATTAATCAAGCAAGTTAAAAGGGAGTAACGGTTGGAATAGAATTGATATTGTTATGATCGCGTGTTTTCTTTTTGAGTAGGGTTATGATATATTTAAGTTCGGCAAAGCATCTTGTTTCGTCTGCTTAAGGAGGCAATGGAGTGACTCGTTTTTTGTATAAATCATGGCCGGTTTTTGTGATCGTTTTGTTTTTGACTGGATGTACGTCAGCTGTGAGTAAATTGACGGATGAACGGTCAGGTTTTTGGGATATTTATGTAGTAGGTCCTTTATCGGACTTTCTAGATTGGATTGCTGGGATACTTTGGAATCAATATGGACTAGCACTTTTGGTTCTAACCATTGTAGTTCGTACAGTAATTCTTCCATTGAGCATAAAGCAATATAAAAGCTCTAAAAGCATGCAAGCTCTACAACCAGAGTTAAAGAAGCTTAAAGAAAAGTACAAAGATGATCCAAAGAAACAACAAGAAGAAACGATGAGACTTTTTCAGACAAATGGAGTTAATCCACTGGCAGGGTGTTTCCCATTACTGATTCAGATGCCTGTCTTCTTTGGTTTATATCAAGCCATTATGCGGAACCCTGATATTAACGGTCATAATTTCCTTTGGTTGCAGTTAGGCGAGGCTGATCCGTTTTATATATTGCCGCTTCTAGCAGCAGTAACCACGTATATTCAGCAGAAAATGATGCCAACCCAGATTAATGGTCCTATGCAGGTGCTTTTATACGTTTTCCCTGTTCTAATTTTTATTATGTCATTAAATTTCGCATCAGCGTTACCACTTTACTGGGTATACAGTAATATTTACACCATTGTTCAGTCCTACTTTATTTATCGTCCTGACAGAAAGAATGGGAAAGCAGCTGCGTAGTCTTTACGGCTTCTCCCATGAAATATCGGATTGTGTCTGATATTTTGACAAAATAGGGGTGTCGTTTCGGATGAATAAGGTGATCGTCTCCGGCAAAACGGTTGAAGATGCTATTCGTATTGGCCTATCTCAATTAAATACATCGCAGGACCGTGTAAAAGTAACTGTGCATGAGGAGCCATCCAAAGGTTTTCTCGGGCTAATTGGGGCTAAACAAGCAAAAGTAGAACTTGAGAAACTACCTGATGTGATCGAACATATTCAAATCTTCCTTGACGATATTTTTAGGTCGATGGACCTTGTCGTATCTTTTGAAGTCGTTTCGGGCAAGGAAGGTACTTTGATTCATTTAAAAGGTGAGGACCTTGGGATTCTAATTGGGCGTCGTGGACAAACTCTGGATGCTCTTCAGTATTTGGTTAATATTGTTGCTAATCGACATTCGAATACATTTATACGTGTTATTTTAGATGCTGAAAATTTTAGGGAACGACGGAGAAAGACGCTTGAGGACCTTGCATTACGTCTTGCAAACCGTGTAATGAAGACGGGTAAGGATGTCTTGCTTGAACCAATGTCTCCCCAGGAACGTAAGATTATTCATTCTCAATTGCAGGATCATCCTAAGGTAAAGACATTAAGCAAAGGTGATGAACCGAACAGGAGAGTCGTAATTTCCTTACGTTGATCTTTGGACTAAAGATGCAATGACTTCGACTGAGGGGTCATTGCTTTTTTCATAAATGGAGGAAGATTGCTGTGAATTATGATACAATTGCGGCTATATCAACCCCGATGGGTGAGGGTGGGATCGCTGTCATTCGTGTAAGTGGTGAAGCGTCCTTTCTTTTAGTTGATGCCGTTTTTCAATCGAGGCAGAAGTTGACTGATGTAGCCTCTCATACTGTCTCCTATGGTTATATTGTGAACCCTAAAACTGGAGAACGAATTGAGGAAGTTCTCGTCACAGTTATGCGGGCTCCGCGATCCTTTACAATGGAAAATGTTGTGGAGATCGGCTGTCATGGTGGACTTGTATCGGTTAAGAGAGTACTTGACTTACTGTTGGAGCAGAGTATTCGATTAGCGGAACCAGGTGAATTCACGAAACGTGCATTTTTGAATGGACGTATAGATTTAACGCAAGCTGAGGCAGTAATTGATTTAATTAGAGCAAAATCAGATAGAGCTTTCAAATTAGCGATGAAGCAATCCGAGGGTGTACTGGCAAGAAAGATTCGTCATTTACGTGATCAGCTTGTTGAAACGATGGCACATATAGAAGTAAATATTGATTACCCTGAACATGATGTAGAAGAATTAACAAATTCTTTTATACGTAATAAATGCGGAGATGCGCTTGAAGGTGTAATAAACTTATTGAGTTCAGCATCACAAGGTAAAATTATTCGTGAGGGAATTGAGACCGCTATTGTCGGTCGGCCGAATGTCGGCAAATCTTCCTTGCTTAATGCAATGACGCAAGAAAATAAAGCAATTGTTACTGAAATACCGGGGACAACTCGCGATGTGATAGAAGAATACGTAAGTGTTAATGGTATCCCTTTAAAACTTCTTGATACCGCAGGTATAAGAGAAACAAACGATGTTGTTGAACGAATTGGTGTTGAGCGTTCCAAGGTTGCTTTATCAGAAGCGGAATTAGTTTTAATTGTGGTTAACGGAAATGAATCGTTGCAA
>JBILCE010000052.1:0-6352 GCA_044353305.1 Paenibacillus sp. | reverse complement strand
CACGAGCAGGATCAGTATCCCGACTGTTCCCCCAACATAAATGATCAATGATATCGTAACGGCCATCCAGCGTGGAAGACGTAAACGAGTATCCAACAACTCCACAAGTGGTTTCATAACATAAGCAATCAGCCATGCGATAATAAATGGATATAACAACGGGGTTAAAAAATAGATCGCCGCTCCAATCATTGCGATGCAAATGGCAACCCATATTCCCCTAAGCACTTGTTTTTGTAACTTGACTTCCATGAAGTTCCTCCTTCAAAAACACAACAATAATTCCATTGTAACATAAGGTGATGATGGAATCATGTTGATTCACATTTTAGTAACTCTCGACTTTACACACGCTTTACTTTTAACCTAGATTTAGTTAACAATCCAGAGTCATAATGAGAAGTAATGATGAAAATGATGGAGGGGCTATGAACAAACAAGGAAAATCGGTAGGTCGATTGTCGAATACGCAATATATTAATCGGGATTTAAGTTGGCTAGAGTTTAATAGTCGAGTGTTGGAGGAGGCCCAGGATCCAAACACACCTCTGCTAGAACGAATGAAGTTTCTATCGATTGTCTCTACCAATCTGGATGAATTTATGAGCGTGCGTGTCGCAGGCTTAAAAGATCAACTAAAGGCAGGCTATAACAAAAAGGATTTCACGGGTTATGTTCCTGCCAGCTTACTTAAGCGTGTAATGAATCGTTCTATGAAAATGGTCAATGATCAATATAAAACGTATCGAGAGATTTGCCGTCAACTTGCCAAAGAAGCAATTGTATTTTTAGATCACGATGAATTATCAAGTAGTCAAACTGCGGCAATGGCAGACTATTTTCACAATATCGTATTTCCAGTATTAACACCAATGGCTGTTGACCAGAGTCGTCCATTTCCACTCGTGCACACGCAAGCATTGTATCTTGCCGTCGTGCTCCGTCAAGAGACGGTTGCAGAGGAAGATGAGCCGTATTTTGCAATTATCCAGGTTCCATCTAATTTAGCTCGTTTTATCCGTTTACCTGCAAGACAGAGTAGCAAGAAACATGAGTATATTCTTCTTGAAGATTTGATTGAAGCACATATTCATACGTTATTTAGTGGATACTTGTCGGTCGCTGTTCATCCGTTTCGGATTACGCGGAATGCCGACCTGACCTTAAATGAAGAAGGCGCTGAAGATTTACTTGAAGAGATTGAGAAGGAACTCCGACGCCGCAGATGGGGGGCGCCAGTCCGACTAGAAGTGCAAAGTGGCATTCACCACTATGCGTTAGAGATGCTAAAGGATGAATTTGAGATCGATGATGACGTATTCGAGATTGATGGTCCGATCGATCTTAGTTTTCTAGGGAAGCTGTCATCATCCTTACCAGGGATGTCTCATCTACGATTCCCCGTAGATGAGGGCGTGTATCCGCGTGAGTTTGACCATACAGATGATATCTTCGAGGTGCTTCGGAATCGGGATGTGCTTCTCTACCATCCATATGAGACATTTGAAGCAGTCGATGATTTCTTAGCGCAAGCAGCACATGATCCACAAGTCTTAGCTATCAAAATGACGCTTTATCGGGTTAGCGGAAATAGTGCGCTAGTGAGAGCACTTGCTCAGGCGGCAGAATCTGGCAAGCAAGTGACGGTCGTGGTTGAACTTAAGGCACGTTTTGATGAAGAGAAAAATATCGCGTGGGCTCGCAAGCTTGAGAAATCGGGGTGCCACGTTGTATACGGTCTCGTTGGTCTAAAGACACATGCGAAATTGACACTTGTCGTCCGTCAAGAGGAAGATGGGTTGCGTCGATATGTGCATGTGGGAACCGGGAACTATAATGGGCAGACAGCTAAATTCTACACAGACGTAGGGTTGTTGACAACAAATCCATTAATCGGAGAAGACACTTCGGCCCTTTTTAATGAAATCACAGGCTATTCAGCACCACGTCACTTCAAAGCATTTGCGGTAGCACCAACCAATATGATGGCAAAATGGTTCGAATTAATTCGAAGGGAAGCGGATCATGCTCGTGCTGGTCGACCTTCAAGAATTGTGGCGAAGATGAATTCGCTTTCGAATCAACAGATGGTTGACGAATTGTATGCGGCGTCGCAGGCAGGTGTCAAAATTGATCTTATCATTCGGGGTGTCTGTTGCCTTCGTCCTGGAGTACAGGGTTTGAGTGAAAACATTACGGTCCGTAGTATTGTCGACCGGTATTTGGAGCATTCACGGATTAGTTGGTTTGCTAATGGTGGAGAGACGGAAGTGTGGATCGCTAGCGCTGATTGGATGACTCGAAATTTAACCCGACGCATCGAGCTTATGTGTCCCGTATTTGATCCAATTATAAAAGAGAGTATGATTCGAATATTAACGATTTGTCTAGAGGACAATGTGAAAGCTCGCCATTTGTTGCCAAATGGAATGTATGAAAGACCGGAAACCACTGACGTTGAACTGCACCGCAGTCAATTTGAAGCGATGCAGATTGATAGTTGGAAACGGTCATCGCCTTATGGGTTAGATCCCTCTAATGAAATGTGAAGCGAGGTACCCCATTGTTGTTTAAACGGCTTCAAGAGTGCTTGAAGCTCCATTAATTCAATTTCTGGAAACCGGATGCAGGTTAGTTGGAGCTGTACTCCGGTTTTTTGTTTAGAGGCATTGATGCTGGAAATGTGTTGGGTTTCGCTTCTATCTAGTGCTACCGCAATTCGTAACAACGTTCCGAGCTTTGATGCAAGACGAAGGTCATCTTCCGAGACAATATCTTTGTGCGGCAGGTACATTTTACGTGATCGACTCCTGGTTTGATAAGCGGCAGTTAGCGCACAGATTAAAATCTCACGATGACTTAGTCCATATATTCGAGAATGTGCCAACAAATAGAAAGTATGCTGCTCGTATCGATAATAATTGACGGTTACACCAATTCGATACAAGAGCGAAGCTGTGCTTAAATATTGACGCCAACGTTGCTCTTCTTCGGTGCCCGATGTTAAAGCATCAAATAGAACGAGTGCAATCCGATTCACTTGTTCCACGTGAGCAACTGGCACACTAGGATGAAGCCCTAGCAAATTCCGGACACTGTGGGAGAGGACGTCATGTTGGACAAGATGGTTCGGTTGCATTATCTCATAATAGATTCCATCGCGAAGGCCAGACCCACTTACCCAATAAACAGAGGAAGTCGAGTGACGGAATACGGTCTGCAAAATGACTAATCCCGCTACAATGATATCGGCACGGTTTTTGTCAAGTCCATCAATATTTTTACGATGGTCAACTGTCATTGCTCCAAGTTCATCTAATAGTGAATCGACCGTTTTGTCTGATAATTCGTATCGGTGGGCAATTGGTAACGAATAGGCGCTTTGGCGCTGAACAATTTTACTTACGCTACGTATCGTGCCACCAAGTCCAATTAGCGGCAATCCAGTATTTTTTTTGATCCACTTGTGTTGTGATAATGATGTTTCAACCATGCTACGTATGGCCCTTAAGACATCGGCGTCTACTTCCCCACCACGTGTATAGGCTTTGGTCGTATTGACCGCCCCGAAAGGGAAAGACACACTTTCTACAATCGAACGATTTCGAAACATGGTCAACTCTGTACTTCCGCCACCAATATCTATGAGTAAGCCATCTTGAACGTCCATGGTGTTGATCGTTCCAATAAATCCATACTTTGCTTCCTCTTCACCTGACAAAACTTCAATTGACAGCCCGGTTTGCTTTTGTAAAAAGGCGGTCACTTCATCACAATTGAGGCAATTGCGGACAGCAGCTGTCGCAACTGTGCGGACTATATCAACACGATGGGCTTCACAGAGCATCCGAAAACGGTTGATGGTTTGCACCGTTTCTGTTAAGTCTTCTAGTGCCAGTCGTCCATCAGGACGTGTCTTCTCGCTAAGTCTCGCGACTGCTTTCGCTTCATCAATTACTCGGTAAGAACCGCGTTGGTTCTGTTCATAGATCACAACCCGAATCGAGTTCGAGCCGATGTCGATAATACCAATATGTTGGGTTGCATGCATAGTGTTTCCTCCACTTGTCTATAGCTCTATTGTACAAGAATGGCAAGTCAGACTCCAGTTCTCTTGTGCCGTGAACTTGTGCCGTGAAAAGTTTATTTATTATGTTGATAATGAAGTTTTATGCCAGGTTTGGTTCACAGGAGCAGTAAAATACTTTATTATGAGATTATGGTATCATGATAAATGTTACTTATAGAGTATCAGTCATAAACTAGACGGAATTAAAGGAGAGAAATTCATGACTGCAACGAAAGGTTTGGAAGGGATCGTCGCCGCTACTTCATCAATTAGCTCAATTATTGACGGTGTCCTTACGTATCGTGGTATCAATATTGACGAACTCGCAGAGAACGCGACCTTCGAAGAAGTCGTCTATCTGCTTTGGTTTGGTAAGTTACCTAACGCAAGTGAACTTGCAAAGCTTGTTCAAGATCTGAATGCTTCCGCTTCGGTGGCTACTCCTGTTTTGGAGCAGTTAAAGCTTTATCCGAAGGGTGCCAACTCGATGGCTGCGCTTCGTTCAGCCGTATCATCATTGGCTCTTTACGATCCCGAAGCAAATGACATCAGCAAAGAGGCTAACGTTCGCAAAGCGATTCGTCTCCAAGCGCAAATTCCTACCTTAGTTGCAGCATTCGATCGGATTCGTAATGGACTTGAGCCTGTTTCACCAAAAGCAGATGCGAACTCGATTTCTGAGAATTTTCTATATATGCTGACTGGTCAACAACCAGACAAAGTCGCCATCAATGCCCTAGATAAAGCATTGGTGCTTCATGCTGATCATGAATTAAATGCATCTACGTTTTCTGCGCGGGTTACCGTAGCTACGTTATCGGACATTTATTCTGGTGTAACTTCTGCGATCGGTACTTTGAAAGGCCCTCTTCATGGCGGCGCTAATGAAGCAGTTATGGCTATGCTTGAAGAGATTGGTACCAGTGACAAAGTCGAATCTTATGTTCAAAGTAAATTCGAGAAAAAAGAGAAGCTGATGGGCTTCGGTCATCGCGTATACAAGAATGGCGATCCACGTGCTAAGCATCTGCAGAAGATGTCTTATGAACTTGGTAAGCTGACGGGCAACCTCGAATGGTACAACATGTCTATCAAAATCGAAGATCTTGTTACCGGCCAAAAAGGTTTAAAACCGAATGTAGACTTCTACTCGGCATCTGTATATACCACATTGGGTATTCCACGCGACTTATTTACGCCAATTTTTGCGATTAGCCGTGCATCGGGCTGGACTGCCCACATTCTTGAGCAATACGAAGACAATCGCCTCATTCGTCCGCGTGCTGAATACGTCGGCCCTTCCCAGCAATCGTTCGTATCGATTGAGAAGCGTTAATAAAGGCAATCTGAACATCAAAGGTCGTTCCGACGGCCGCCCCACTCCGCATCATGTGAGAAGCGGGTATCGGGCGGCGTCTGTCCGCATTTTGCAAAAAAAACTATCTTGGTTAACCACACTTAAGGAGGAAATAATATTATGGTAAAATTTGATTCTTATTCATTACCAACGACTGGTGAGCGCATTACAATTGAGAATGGTAAACTGCAAGTGCCAAACAACCCTATTATTCCGTTTATTGAAGGGGATGGAACGGGCCCAGATATTTGGGCGGCTTCCCAGCGCGTACTTGATGCGGCTGTTGAGAAAGCCTACAATGGCCAGAAGAAAATTGCATGGTACGAAGTTTTCGCTGGTGAGAAAGCGTTCAACCAATTCAGCAATTGGTTACCAGCCGATACACTGACAGCGATCCGCGAGTATATTGTAGCGATCAAAGGGCCTTTGACTACTCCAGTTGGCGGCGGAATCCGTTCGCTTAACGTTGCTCTTCGCCAAGAGCTTGATCTTTATGTATGCTTGCGTCCGGTACGCTATTTCAATGGAGTTCCTTCACCGGTGAAGCGTCCAGAGCTTGTAGACATGGTTATTTTCCGCGAGAACACAGAAGATATCTATGCAGGAATTGAATATCAAGAAGGATCTGCAGAAGTGAAAAAATTGCTTGAGTTCCTACAGAAGGAAATGGGCGTCAAGAAAATTCGTTTCCCAGAAACATCCGGACTTGGAATCAAGCCAGTTTCGAAGGATGGCTCTGAGCGTTTAATCCGAGCTGCTATTGAATATGCAATCGAGCACAACCGCAAGTCGGTTACAATTGTACATAAGGGAAATATTATGAAGTATACCGAGGGCGCGTTTAAGAACTGGGGTTATGAACTAGCTGAACGTGAATTTGGTGATAAAGTATTTACTTGGTCCGAATACGATCGAATCAAGGCGGA
>JBILCE010000001.1:0-17959 GCA_044353305.1 Paenibacillus sp. | reverse complement strand
ACGGGTTATTACGTCCAGCGGACGCTCGACAGCATATTTATGCCAAAGGAACACTCATCGCCAATCGAAGGCAAATAAGTATTGTCTCGCTTGAGGAATGTCATGAAATCGCCCAGCGCATGGGACTACCCGAAATCCGTCCCGAGTGGTTAGGTGCCAACTTGTTGGTAAGTGGGTTTGGGCAATTGACTAGACTGCCGGCAGGAACGAGGTTGCTTTTTCCAGACGGGACGGGCTTGATCTGTGAAGGTGAGAATGAGCCCTGTATTGGACCTGGCAAAAAAATCGAAGCTGCGTATGGTGATAAAGGTCTCCGTCACAAGTTTGTACCGGCCGCTAAGAACCGGCGTGGAATCGTTTGCTCCGTGGAGCGGGAGGGTTTAATTAAGCACGGGGATACGATGCGATTGATCTTTAGGCGTTAAGGGAATGCTTTACATTTTCACATGCATGCCTTAAAATAAACATGAATTTAATACGTTGGTTTGTGGAGGAGCCTGTCATTTCGCGGGCTTCTTTTTGCATTTTTTGCCATACGAACATTCAAATCTTAAGGGGGACATCAGGTATGGAACAGCAAGCGATTTATGCAATTGGAATTTTCCTTGTTATCTATGCATTCATTATTTCCGAGAAAATCCATCGTACGATTGTTGCGATGATTGGCGGTTTGTTGATGGTCATTTTAGGCATTATAGATCAGAAAACCGCCCTCCATCACATTGATTTTAATACGCTGGGTTTACTCATTGGCATGATGATAATTGTAAACACTACTGCTCAGACGGGAATATTCAAATATATGGCCATCCGAGCAGCCAAAAGAGCGAAGGGTGAACCGATTCGGATATTAATATCACTCTCTGTTATTACGGCAATTGGTTCAGCTTTGTTAGATAATGTCACGACGGTGTTATTGATGGTACCCGTTACTTTTAGCATTACACGGCAACTTCGCATAAACCCCCTTCCATTTTTCATTACCCAGATTATTGCTTCTAACGTAGGGGGCACAGCCACATTAATTGGTGATCCACCCAATATCATGATCGGGAGCGCTGTAAAAGAATTGACCTTTATGGCATTCATTTATAATTTGGCCCCTATTGCTTTGATCATCATGGCTGTTTATATCCCTATTTTTCTATTCCTATTTCGCAAAACCATGCGTACAACAGACGAACTTAAGCAAAGTATTATGCAAATAAATGAAAAAGAATTTATCACAGATCCTAAGCTTCTGAAAACGTGTCTGACCGTTCTGGGATTAACGATTTTAGGTTTCTTCACACATCAACTGCTTCATTTGGAATCAGCTACAGTCGCTTTAGCGGGTGCTTTTCTACTCCTCCTATTGACTGGTGAGCACATGATGGAGGAAGCATTAGCCAAAGTCGAATGGATGACGATATTTTTCTTCGTGGGATTGTTTGTACTTGTGTCGGGACTTATCGAAACAGGTGTGATAGCGCAACTAGCTGAACAGGCTATCCAGTTAACTGGAGGCGATATTGTTGCTACGTCGCTGATTATTCTGTGGATGAGTGCAATTGCGTCTGCATTTTTGGACAATATTCCGTTTGTGGCTACCATGATCCCAATGATTAAAGAAATGGGCGCTATGGGTATTAGTGACCTCGAACCTCTTTGGTGGAGTCTTGCTTTGGGAGCGTGTTTAGGGGGTAATGGTTCCCTGATAGGGGCAAGTGCCAACTTGATTGTTGCCGGTATGGCCGCCAAAGAAGGGCATCCGATTCGATTTGTTCAGTATTTGAAGTACGGTTTTCCGCTTATGTTACTATCGATCGTGCTGGCGACAGTCTATGTGTATTTACGCTATTTGGTTTAAAGTTTAATGTAGGATTGTGTGTCCAAAAGAAAAAAAGACTGTACGAGGAAGCAACCAATCCGCTACCATCGTACAGTCTTTTTTCGGCTTAGTTAGCAATAAATTCTTGCACCCAGTGACCGTTGTAATAAGATACGCCAATTTTCGTAAAGTTCTTTTGCAAGATGTTTGCGCGGTGTCCAGGGCTATTCATCCAAGCTGTCATAACTTCCTGCGGGGTCCGTTGGCCTTTGGCAATGTTCTCTCCTGCCCATTTGAACGTTATGCCGTAAGCTTTCATCATATCAAAAGGCGAGCCATATGTCGGTGAAATATGGTCAAAATATTGGTTAGTGTCCATATCCTTCGCCTTGTCCAACGCCATCAAAGCTAATCGGTTGTCCTTCGACAATGCAGGCAACCCGACTTCAGCACGAGCCTGGTTCACGAGTCCAACAACTTGGTCAGCGTAAATGGCGGTGCTAGATGCGGTAGTGGTGGTCGCAGGCGTCGCTTTGACCGCAGGCGAGGTAGCCATCGCAGCTGTTGGCTTAGCTGTAGGAGTTGGACGAACTACTGGCATAGGTGTAGATGTTGTAGTAGGTTTGGCTGTAGATTTAGATGCAGGCGTAGCCATTGATAAAGGTGCAGAGCTAGCTGGGATCGGCTTCTTTACCACCGGGCTCGGAACAGGGAGTAACAACCTCATTCCCGGCCATATGCGATTGGGATTTGCCACATTCGGATTTGCCTGAATAAGCATATTCAAGCTAACGCCGTTTTTTTGTGCAATGTTCCACATGGTGTCATTACTTTTAACCGTATAAGTAGGAGATGCGGCGGACATTCCATTTGTACCGACGAGCAGACTTAGAGTGACAGCGGTGAGCATCCATTTTCCCCAACGCATAATCATCCTCCCCTTCTTAAAAGCCTCAAGAAGCTTTGGCTATCGTGATGGTGTCATTCTAGCACATCACCGTCGCATGCTCATTGCACAAAATTCACCATTCGGTTTTATTGTATGGCTCGTACGCCTATCTCATGTCTAAATTTACACGTTTTGCAACTTCTTAATGGGTCGATCAAAACGAAACAGATGTGCATCCGGATGCGATCCCTTCACGATCAAATCACGGATAATCTCAGCAGCGATCGTACTATAGGCTGTGCCATTACCACCATAACCAAGAGCGAAATAGCATCGTGGGAATTCCGGCTGCGTCCCGATCATCGGTAAGCCATCGATGGTGCTACCAAACGTGGCACTCCAGCTGTATTCTATCTGAAGATTGGGGATACGAGGGAATAGCTTCTTCAGCTCGTCAAGGAGCAACTGTTGTTTTTGTGCCAAGAGAGTGTCTCTAACAGCAACATTCGAATAAACCTCGTCCAGTCCACCCACAATAATGCGATTGTCCACAGTGGTTCTAACATACAAATATGGCCGTGCCGTCTCCCAGATTAAGCTTTGCTCATGCCAACCGTCGAATGAGGGGACTGGTGCAGTCGCAATCGAATAGGTGGTACTAAGCTCAGCATTCGGGTTCCGCTTAATTTGCTCAGTCTCATATCCCGTGGCAAACACGCCATATTTGGCCCGAATCCTCCCCTCACGGGTGTAAAATTCAATATGATCATCAAAAGCGGTGTGGGACACAATCGCAGATTGCTCGAAAACGCGCATTCCGCGTGACGCATGATGCTTGATCAGTGACAAGCTAAACTTAAACGGATTAATTTCGGCATCCTCTTTGCACAAGATCGCCGCTTCCTTGCTAAATGAATAATGACGCTCCACTTTACCGCGGTCCCACCACTCCACATCGAATCCAGCTTGTTTAAGTGAGTTATACTCACGCCTTAGCTGATCCACATCCTTCAAGCAACTCGCAAAATAAAGACTACTGCGTCGAATATAGTCGGGTGACATCTCTAACATACGAGTGATTGTCTCTATCTTATCCAAAGCCTCCTTACACAACTGATAAAATCGAACACTATCGGCTTCGCCGAACAATTCGATACAACTCGTTAGCATTTGATCACTCGCAAATTGCAGAAGTCCCGTGTTGGCCGAGCTACTACCACTTGCAATTAATCGTTTATCCACAATCACCGTATTAACTCCTTGTTCCATAAGCGCATGGGCACATAATGCCCCGGTTACTCCTCCGCCAATTACTAGCACATCACAGTCGACAGTACCCGTTAGCTTCTCATATTTAGGTTGTTCTGTAACCGTATCTGGCCATAGCAACTTTCCTGTTTTCAAATTCATGGAAGGCTCCCCTTTCGCAACAATCATTTACTGTTTAGTATGCGATCAAAGTTTCCGTTATATTTTTGAAAAAAAACGGGAATAGTAAATGTGGATCGACGAAAGGAGGGGAATGTCCATGAACATCCAACAAATGCAACCACTGACAGCTAAGGAGCTCGAATATATCGTCGACTCCATGTCGAATGAGGATCTGCTAATCAAGCAATGCGTGATCGCCGCTGCAACCTCGCAAAATCCGACAGTCCAGCAGTTGTGCCAACACCTTGTACAAACGCACCAGCAACATTATCAAACTTTAATGAACAGCTTGAATCAGCATACGAACTTCGCACCACAGCAACCAACCATCTAAAAATGGAGAAAGGAGAGTGAACCCATGACCACAACTACGAATACGTTTCGTCCGACCTTCCAAAACCAGCAGGGACAATCGCAGCAACAACAACAGCTACCTCAACAAAACTTTTTCTCACAAGCTGCATATCAACAAAATCGTCAGCCACAGCCACAGCAACAGCAACAAACATCACAAACACAACAAGTTCAATTGCCAGAGAAGGATCTGCTGTATACCATCCTGTGTAGCCTGAAACGTACTGCTGGTGAATACACAACTGCTGTTACAGAGTCAAATTGTAATAACGTCCGCCAGACGTTCACGGATCTGCTCAACAGCACATTGGCGCTTCAAGCACAGCTATATACGGTGATGAAGCAGGCGAACTTGTATAACACTGCCTCTCCTGCGCTACGTCAAGAAATTGACAAGCAATCGAGACAATATAAGCAGTCCGAGCAGCAAACGCAACAATTCGTCCAACAACAGCAGCAGTCCGTTAACCGATTGATTCAACAAAACGTCCCTTACTTCGCACAACAACAGGCTTGGCAGAACACGCAACCGAATCGATACATGTAAGGTCGAAGTTAGCAAGTTGAAAAAGCGAAGGGACGTCGTGAGACGTTCCTTTTTTTATGTGCGCAATGGACTGGCGTCCAGCTGCGACAAACCTATTAACTAGACCAGGTCATGGACAGATGATACGATAAGGTCATACATGATTACTGGAAGAGGGTACGTTATGGGGGCGGACGAACGATTTGATATTTTTGATCGGGATAGAAATTGGATAGGAACCGCTACGAGAAGTGAGGTGCATGCGTTGGGGCTATGGCATCAAACGTTCCAATGTTGGGTGTTGAGCTATGAAAGTGGTGAGCCATCTTTGCTGTTTCAAATGCGTCATCCGGGTAAAGACACGTTCCCTGGTCTATTAGATATATCGTGTGCAGGACACTTGCTTGAAGGGGAGAAGCCAGCAGACGGCGTCAGGGAACTCGAGGAAGAGCTAGGGCTCATCGTAGATTTCCAGGATTTGCTTCCATGTGGTGTCTTTACGGAGGAAGATGTTTTGGCAGATGGGCGAATCGATCGTGAGTTCTGTCATGTATTTCTATATTGTTGTGATCAACCGATTTCGAATTATCGTTTACAGGCTGATGAGGTCACAGGGCTTTTTCGCATCGTCCTTCGGGATATTTGGTTACTGGTAAGCGGCCAAGTGGAGCAGGTGACTGCTAAGGGGGTTGAGGCCGATTCAAATGGAACGTTGCAAGTGGTGGAACGAACAGTCGATCTACAGCAGTTGGTGCCACATGAGCGGCGGTACTATGAGCTCGTTTTTAGTAAAATGGAGAGCGCATTTAATTGCGCATCTTTTCGTGCACAATAACGCAAAGGAAATACGCTGACATAATTTCCATTTTTATGTATAATATTTTTTCGAAATGGAAAAATTAAGGCGGTGTTATTGGTTGAACACGAATCAATCAGAGAATGCATTTCTTCATATAGAAGATCATTTAGATGCTCACTGGTCAAAACCGGCATCGACCTCCTCTATGTATATTTTGCGAGATCAACAATTACTTGATTGTTATTTTCAGTCGATTGAATATAAGCTCGATCAAGCTTTCATTGCTCTGTTACAAACAGAAATTAAGAAACGCAATTTACAACTAACGGAAACGGTATCTGTTTAAATAAGCTTTAAAATGGATGGAAGTCATATCTTGTCAACTGAGCTCCTCCCCGTTACGATAGGGGAGGAGTTGTTTGTGTTGAGTCGGACGGACCGTAAGCATATTGTGGTCGACGCAGTTGATAGAGTGCAATTCCTCGACGTGTCGCCATATAAATTGCTCGACCTAGTGCGTTACCAATTTCTGTGCTGATGCCCATATATCGATGGGTGTTTGCGCCTCTTGCGCGATTTGTTGAGGCGACGACTATCGCATCGGTCGTTGTACCTGTCGCGACTAGTCCACATTGGTCGACGATACGCTCATCTTGTAAGGCCGCTACTTTTGCCTCTGTCGCCGTGATGTAGGTATTCAATAAAGCAGCTGGCGTGATGGCGGCGTCGAACACGATGGCCATGTTTATCGTGCCTGGATGGTAAGCTGGATAGAGCGGTGAATATCGCTGACCGCTTCGGGCGGCGTTTCGAACGCCGACAGTGACAGCAGCGAATATAGCGAAGTCATGGTGTTGTACTTGAACGCCAATGGTATCCCGAAGATCAACAGCTGTCATCATCGTTGTCGTCTCATTAATTGCGAGACCGAGGGAACGGATATATCTGCGCATCTCACTTTCGGGATTACTAGGGTTGTAGCTACCGTCTACACAACGATTCACAATGTGGCGCGATCTGCGATTACCACCGCCGAGCAATGAGGACCCAGCTGTCCACATGCGATCGGGCCAAGAAAGAATGATTTGTTGTGGGTCACATTGAATTGTAAGTTCTGGCCATACGTTCGTTCGCTCCATTAATATCCATGGCTCTGTTATGTGCAAGTGGATCACCTACTTTATGAATGAAAGGATGAGTGTGGTTGGTTATGTTGCACAAAGATTGGGCTCCACTTCTTGAGGCGGAATTCATCAAACCTTATTATACTTCCTTACAGCAGAAACTCGCTAGTGAATACGAGAATGGAACAGTGTACCCATGTGTGGATCATATTTACACAGCGCTTCATTTGACACCGTACTCCGATGTGAAGGTTGTTATTCTAGGTCAGGATCCGTATCATGGTCCAGGACAAGCCCATGGGCTCAGCTTTTCTGTTCAGACTGGTGTTACTGTACCGCCATCACTCCTCAACATATATAAAGAACTGCATGCTGATACCGGCATCCCTATTCCCGCACATGGTCATCTAGCTCGCTGGGCCGAGCAGGGGGTGCTGCTCTTGAATACGGTACTGACTGTCCGCGAAGGACAACCTAATTCGCACAAGGGGCTCGGCTGGGAGACGTTCACGGACGAAGTCATCGATTGCCTGAATCGGCGTCAACGACCGATGGCGTTCGTACTGTGGGGAAACCACGCGCAGACGAAGCAGGCCAGGATAAATACCGATCGACATTATATTGTGAAGTCGCCCCATCCTAGCCCGCTCTCTGCGCATCGGGGCTTTTTTGGTAGTCGGCCATTCTCCAAGATTAATGATTTTCTTCGATCAATTGGGGAACAGCCCGTTGATTGGTCACTTTAGAACGAACCACTCGAAGGTTGAAAGGAACACGAAACGATGGGCATCTTTTGGGGAACAATGATAAACGCAATTGCGATCATAGTAGGGGGAGCCCTTGGTTTGAAGCTACCTGTTTTGCCAAAGGGCATTCGCACAACGGTCATGCAGGGCATGGGACTTGTACTCATTATTCTTGGCATGCAGATGGCGATCAAGACAGAGCAAATTTTATTGCTCGTAGGGAGCTTAGTGGCCGGGGGCATAATTGGAGAATGGGTTGGCATCGAGGCCAGACTGGAGCAGTTCGGTCGTGCGTTGGAGAAACGTTTCGGAAGAGGCGATAGAACCCCCATCGCGGCTGGTTTCGTGACTACAACGTTGATCTATTGTGTCGGAGCGATGGCTATTTTGGGCTCAATCGACGGGGGGATAAGACAGGATCATGCGATTTTGTATACCAAATCGATGCTTGATGGATTTTCCGCCGTTATTTTCGCTTCCACGTTAGGTGTTGGTGTGCTGTTCTCCGCTTTCCCCGTACTTCTATACCAGGGACTGATCGCTTTCTGTGCTGCGATATTCGCTTCGCAGCTAGATCCGGTACAACTAGCTGTACCGATTCGCGAGATGTCCGCTGTAGGCGGTGCACTAATCATTGGAATTGGCATCAACATTTTAGAAATCAAAACCATCCGTGTTGGTAATCTACTCCCTTCTATTGCAATTGCTGCCGTATTGGCATGGATATTTCATGTTGCATAAAAGTGATATCGTGCCAACAGTTTTCGTGTAAACATCATAATCATTTTCGGCAAAAGGGGCTCATTCCTCTACTACAGTCCTTCTTAAAAAAATTAAATCTAGACTTATGCACACGTGTTCAATTATAATAGATTTAGGTTTATTATGTTTATCGAACTCATAGGAGGTTATCATGGAAAAGGTCAGATTAGGCATACTTGGTCTTGGCAATATGGGTCGTGGTCATATCGAATACTTGAAGAAAGGCGAAGTAAAAGGCGTTGAATTTACAGCGGCCTGCGACGTCGTTCCCGAGCAATTGCAATGGGTGAAAGAAAATGTAGGAGAGCACGTAAAGTTGTTTGATAATGTGGATGCTTTTTATGCTTCAGGTGAAATTGATGCAGTATTAATTTGTACCCCTCATTATTTCCACCCGTCAGATGCGATTAAAGCGTTCGAGCAGGGCTTGCATGTACTTATCGAGAAGCCGGCAGGCGTATATACGAAGCAAGTACGGGAGATGAACGAGACGGCCCTTCGCTCAGGACGTACTTTTGGCATCATGTACAACCAACGGACGAATCCTTTATACCAAAAGCTACGGGATCTAATTTCATCTGGCGAGCTTGGTGAAATTCGCCGAACGAATTGGATTATCACTGACTGGTATCGTTCTCAAAGCTACTACGACTCAGGCACTTGGAGAGCAACCTGGGCTGGTGAAGGCGGCGGTGTATTAATTAACCAAGATCCGCACCAACTTGATCTATGGCAATGGACAACCGGTATGATGCCGAAACGTGTGCGTGGCTTCTGTCATTTTGGTAAATACCGTAATATCGAAGTGGAAGATGATGTCACAGCTTATGTCGAGTATGAGAATGGGGCAACAGGCCTGTTCGTAACGACAACTGGTGAGGCGCCGGGTACCAACCGATTTGAAGTATCGGGAGACCGCGGGAAGATTTTAATCGAAAACGGTAATATGACGTTCTGGCGTCTGCGTGTTAGTGAAACGGAATTCAATGCAAATTTCAAAGGTGGCTTTGGTCAGCCTGAATGTTGGAAATGTGAGATCCCAATTGCAGGGGGTGTAGGTCCTTCACACAAAGGTATCCTGCAAAATTTCGTAGATGCGATCCTCAAAGGCACACCATTACTAGCGCCGGGAGAGGAAGGAATAAAAGGATTAACGATCTCGAATGCGATTCATTTATCCACATGGATTGATAATTGGGTGGACTTGCCAATCGATGAGGACCTCTATTACTCGAAGCTTCAAGAGCGGATTGCAAACTCTACTGTTAAGAAACAAGCGAGTAATGCCACATTGAATGTGTCAGGCACTCATTAAATAGAAAAACGTCCCGCAGTGTAGTTTTTTACACGGTTACGGGACGTTTTTTATTTGCTCACACTTCGACAGCGGACACTCGCAACAATTGCAAAATGGTTTCTGTACCATGCTCAGGGCGGTATAAAGCATTGCTTGCATGCTGATCAGCAAGCCTTTGTTCTCGCTTAGCTACGAAAGTAGCATGTTCATTCACGAGACGTCCCAACCATAGGTCTAGGGTGCGTTTCGTGTCTATTTTGAAGGCGTGTCCATTCTCGACAAAATAGTGACTGTTCTCCTCTTCTTGACCCGGAATGAGGCTGTAAAAAAGCATGGGAAGCGCCTTGGCCATCGCCTCAGTACAAGTTAGCCCGCCTGGCTTTGTAATAAGGATATCGCTAACATCCATCAACTTATGAATGTCCTTCGTGTATCCCACAAGTCGAATGTTTGGATGCTGCCATGCTTGCTGCGAAGACAATTCTCTTAATGCCTTTTCGTTATTGCCTAAACATAGGACGAATTGAAGTTTATTCTTCCATCTAGAAATGGCTTTAATTATGTTGTCATCGTGGATAAGTCCCCAACCTCCACCCATGACCATGACAGTAGGGAGAGTATTGAGTCCAAACTGTTGACGAGTTTCCTCTTTATTCAGCGGCGACCAGAACTTCGGATGAACGGGAATCCCTGTTACTTCTAGCTTATGCTCCGGGACACCCTGTCGAATAAACTTCGCCTTCACTTCCGGTGTAGAGACCAAATAGACGTTCACTTCATTCTCTATCCAAGATCCATGAGCATCATAGTCTGTTACAACCGCACATAATGAAATCCGCAGCCCCACCCTCTTCAACCGCGAAACCACAATAATGGGAAAAGGATGGGTACACACAATCACATCGGGTTTTAGCTGTTGGATGATTTCCTGTGTCTTGGAATAGAACAATTTATGCAACGCCATTGATTTTAACCGACTAAGTGATTTCTGCGATTGACTGTGATAGAGCTTACCATAAAGTTCGGGATGCATGGTGACGGTTCGACGATAAGCGGAAAACACCCACGACGAAATAACTGGATGCTGGAAGGCGCCAAGCTCTAATACCCGTGTAACGACTTGGTCGGACAGTTTACGCAGTCCCGCGGCAATCGCATGAGCTGCATGCGTATGACCGGAACCGAATCCTTCTGATAGAAGCAGGACTCGTTTTTTTCTCAATAGATTCACCTGTCCTAAGCTTTAGGAATTACTAATATTTTTACCTCGTTCTCTTCTAACTATAACACGGATAAGGGGACAAATAAAATGAGTAGGGTCTTGAGCAGGCCGTTCAAGCAAGTCATGAACAAACTGCCTATGAGAGCGAAACTTTTCCATAAAAAGGTATTCCTATATAATTGATTGAAAATGGTGGGGAGTTGGGTTCATGAAGATCAAGCAAGCAAGTTGCTTAATTATATCCATGCTAATTGCGAGTCTTGTAGTTGGCGTTTTAATGATACCGCAATCGGTTTCGGCTTGTAGGTGTTTGACGGAGGACCAGCAAACTACCTTTCAGAAATCAAGCATGGTATTCACGGGGAAAATGGTCAAACAGGTGAGCAAGAAATCGTGGCTTGACGGTACGCGATTTGGCCGCAATGATTGGCTGTTTTTTGCCGTAGCGTATACATTTGAAGTGGACCAAGTATGGAAGGGTGAACTTGGGAAGAAAACGGTCATTTACAGTAGTAGTGGCGAGGAGACATGCGGAATATCCTTTCAAAAAGGGGAGACATATTTAATATACGCTTTTGAAACTGATCACGGAAAGATGTACACCTCTATATGTAAACGGTCGGAATTAGTGTATTCCGAGAAGGCGCAGGAGGACTTGCGTTTATTAGGTCAGGGACGTTCCCCTCAAGAAGCTGCTAAAAGATTTGATGGTAGGAAATACGACTACTTTGCATGGCTGGTCATTGGTTTCATTCTCACTGCAACGGGTGGTGTGTGTTGGTTGCGAAAGCGCAGACTTCGATAAGAGCGAGAAGTTTATTTTATCCAAAAAATTTATTGTACCGCCCATCGACAGGTGGTAGAATTGTAGTAATTATTTTTTTTATGCATTTGATATTTTGTTAGCGCTTTCTTGCGTCAAACACAACGAATTCCAATACACAAGAGAAAGGTTGCGCATCGATGAAGCATTCCGGTTACCCCCTCAAGCAGGGGCTGTATGATCCGCACAACGAGCATGATGCTTGCGGGATTGGCTTTGTTGCCAACATTAAAGGGACGCCTTCGCATGAGATTGTCCGTCAAGCGCTGAACGTTCTTTGTAATCTTGATCATCGCGGCGGTCAAGGCTGCGAGACGAATACTGGTGACGGAGCAGGCATTTTGATGCAGATTCCGCACAGTTTTTTGAAGCATGCTTGTTCCCAACAGGGAATTACGCTTCCTGCTCCAGGTGAGTATGGGGTCGGGATGCTGTTTTTGCCACAAGATGCAAGTGCACGTGAGGCCTGTGAACGTGTACTCGAGCGCATAGTAAACGAAGAAGGGCAAGCGGTGCTAGGCTGGCGTACCGTACCTGTGAATAATGCATCACTTGGCGATTCGGCCAAGTCTGCAGAACCATTCGTCCGACAGTTGTTTATTGGACGTAGTGGCGCGGTAAGCGATGATTTGGCGTTCGAACGCAAGTTGTATGTGATCCGTAAACGTGCAGAGAATGCCATTAGCGAGTTAGATGGTTGTGGTTCGTTCTATGCTTCCAGCTTGTCGAGTCGGACAATTGTGTATAAAGGGATGTTGACGCCAGATCAGGTCGATGCCTACTATATCGAATTGCAGGATCCATCGTTCGAGTCGGCGCTGGCACTTGTACATTCACGCTTTAGTACGAATACGTTCCCTAGCTGGGAGCGGGCCCATCCGTACCGTTACCTTATTCATAATGGAGAAATCAACACGTTGCGCGGGAATGTGAACTGGATGCGGGCACGTCAAGCGATGTGTGAGTCGGAGTTATTTGGTGACGATATTCGCAAAATTATGCCAATTATCGATACAGATGGCAGCGATTCGCAGATGTTTGATAACTGCCTAGAGTTTCTAATGCTGGGTGGTCGTTCGTTACCACACGCGGCGATGATGATGATTCCAGAACCGTGGTCGAAACATGAATCAATGAGCGCTGAGAAAAAAGCATTTTACGAATATCACAGTTGTTTAATGGAGCCATGGGATGGACCTGCGGCAATTGGTTTCACCGACGGTCGGGTGATTGGTGCGGTGCTTGACCGTAATGGGTTGAGACCTTCACGTTACTATATTACAACTGATGGGATGATCGTTCTCGCCTCTGAGGTAGGCGTCATGAATTTGCCTCCAGAGCGAATTGTTCGCAAGGATCGACTTCGTCCAGGTCGCATGTTGCTCGTAGATACGGTCGAAGGCCGCATCGTTTCGGATGAGGAAATCAAGGAACGAATTGTTCACGAGAAGCCATATGCGAAGTGGGTTGAGGAGCATCTAATCAGCCTAGAGGATTTACCTGAAGCGGCATCTAGCAACATTCCTGGAACCGATTCAAGTACCGTGTTGCAGCGTCAACAGGCGTTCGGCTATAGCTTCGAGACTCTTCGAAAGTTCCTTGAGCCTATGGCGAAGTTTGGCGTTGATCCTATTGGATCGATGGGCTATGATGCGCCGCTTGCGGTTTTGTCTGAACGTCCACAACTTTTATACAGCTACTTTAAACAACTCTTCGCACAAGTAACGAACCCGCCTATTGATTCCAACTTTGAGGAAATCATTACAGCGCAGGGCACTACGCTAGGACCGGAACGAAACTTAATTGATCCGGTGGCCGAGAGCTGTAGACAAATTCGTATTGCGAGCCCGTTCCTTACCAACGCTGAGTTGGCGAAGCTTCGCCACATAACGCGTCTAGGTTTTAAGACGGTGACATTGCCGATCTTGTTCCGCGCTGCAGAAGGCTCGGATGGAATTGAACAAGCATTGGATTCGCTGTTTAAGGCAGTCGATCAAGCCATTCAGGATGGTGCGAATCTAGTTATTCTTTCGGACCGTGGTTTGAATGAAACGATGGCGCCGATTCCCGCTTTGCTCGCTGTATCGGGTACGCATCATCATTTGATCCGTCAGGGCACGCGAACCAAAGTCAGTTTGATTCTTGAGTCTGGCGAACCGCGTGAAGTTCACCATTTTGCCGTGCTATTAGGCTTTGGGGTTGGTGCAATTAATCCTTACTTGGCGCTTGAATCGCTTGAGGATATGATCAATCAGAATATGATCACTGGAGTCGATTTGAAGAAAGCGACCTACAATTATTTGAAAGGTGCAACCAAAGGTGTTGTCAAAGTGCTTGCCAAAATGGGCATTTCGACGATTCAAAGTTACCGAGGGGCACAGATTTTTGAAGCAATTGGCTTAAATAGCGTCTTGATTGATAAGTATTTCACGTGGACAGCTTCGCGCATTGAGGGAATTGGCTTGAACGAAGTTGCGCAAGAGGCGCTTATGCGGCATAAGCGGGCTTACTCCGAGCAGGCTGGTCGTGATCAGGTGCTAGATGCTGGCGGCGAAATGCAATGGCGTAGCGACGGTGAAGAGCATCTGTATAGCCCGGAGACAATTCATGCCCTCCAGACAGCTGTTCGCACCAACAATAGTCAATCTTATAAACAATTTACGAAGTTAATCCTTAAGGATGACGCGAAGCAATTTAATTTGCGGGGTCTGTTAGCATTTAAGCAAGGTCGGACGCCGGTGCCTATCGATGAGGTTGAGTCCGTGGAATCCATATTCCGTCGCTTTAAGACGGGCGCGATGTCATATGGCTCGATTAGTTCCGAGGCACATGAGGCGCTCGCTATTGCGATGAACCGGATCGGCGGTCGCAGTAACACGGGTGAGGGTGGCGAACATCCTTCACGGTTTACACCTGAAGAATCGGGCGACTCTCGTCGTAGCGCGATTAAGCAGGTTGCTTCAGGTCGTTTTGGCGTAACTTCAAATTATTTGGTAAATTCAGATGAAATTCAGATCAAGATGGCGCAAGGGGCCAAGCCGGGCGAGGGCGGTCAGCTACCTGGGGGTAAAGTGTACCCATGGATCGCTGAAGTTCGCGGCGTTACCCCAGGGGTAGGTTTGATTTCACCGCCTCCGCATCACGATATTTATTCCATTGAAGATTTAGCTGAATTAATTCATGACCTGAAAAATGCAAATCCGCGCGCACGCATTAGCGTTAAGCTCGTTTCCGAAGTAGGCGTTGGTACAATTGCAGCGGGTGTGGCAAAAGGTAAAGCGGATGTGGTGTTAATCAGCGGTTATGAGGGCGGTACAGGCGCTTCGCCGCAAACCTCGATTCGCCATGCCGGTCTGCCGTGGGAGCTTGGGCTCGCGGAGACTCACCAGACGCTGGTGCTTAACAACTTGCGTAGCCGAATTACCGTCGAGACCGATGGTAAATTGCTGACCGGACGCGACGTCGTTGTAGCGGCGATGCTCGGCGCAGAGGAATTTGGCTTTGCGACAACGCCGTTGATTGCACTTGGCTGTATCATGATGCGGGTCTGCCATCTTGATACTTGTCCGGTTGGGGTAGCGACGCAAAATCCGGAACTTCGCGCGAAGTTCACTGGCGATCCACAGCATGTCGTTAATCTCATGCGGTTTATCGCAGAAGATGTGCGCGAGATTATGGCGTCGCTCGGTTTTCGGACCATCCAAGAGATGGTCGGTCGCACCGATACGCTCGAGTCGAAGCAAGCGGTCGAGCACTGGAAAGCGCGCGGCGTCGATTTGAGCGCGCTGTTGCATCAGCCGAACATGGGTCCGGAAGTCGGCCGTTTCTGCTCGCAGGAGCAAGATCATAAGCTCGATGAATCACTAGATATGACGAAACTTCTTGCTATAAGCGCACCAGCGCTAGACCATAAGCAACACGTGCATGCGATCATTCCAATACGTAACACGAATCGTGTAGTAGGAACTATCCTCGGCAGTGAGGTTACCCGTCGATACGGCGCAGAAGGGCTTCCGCATGATACAATCCGATTGCATTTTAACGGATCGGCAGGGCAGAGTTTTGGCGCATTCGTACCAAACGGGGTGACGTTGTCGCTTGAGGGCGATGCGAACGACTATGTCGGCAAGGGATTATCCGGTGGCAAGTTGATCGTGTTCCCACCCGAGCAGGCGTCGTTCGTTGCGGAGGAGAACGTAATTATTGGTAATGTTGCATTGTATGGTGCAACAGATGGAGAAGCATACATTCGAGGCATTGCCGGAGAGCGGTTCTGCGTTCGAAATAGTGGCGTGCGTGCCGTTGTCGAAGGCGTAGGTGACCATGGATGCGAGTATATGACTGGAGGACGCGTTGTCGTACTTGGAGCTACGGGCCGTAACTTTGCGGCGGGTATGTCGGGCGGAATCGCTTATGTCTACGATAAGGATGGCGAGCTTCGTAGTCGTGTGAATGCGGAGATGGTGTTTTTCGAATCGCTGGTCAATTCGGAAGGCTATGAAGTGACGGACGTGCAGAACATGATTCGCAATCATGTGAAATTCACTGGTAGCACAGTCGGTCATCGTATTCTTGAGAATTGGGAAGAAGAATCGTTCCATTTTGTAAAGATCATCCCGAAAGATTACAAGCGGATGTTTGAAGCAATTGAACGAGGTAAGAAATCCGGGCTGTCGAACGACAAGGCAATCCTTGCCGCGTTCGAGGAAAACATGCGCGACGTTGCCCGCGTCGGCGGAAACTGATGCGAGCGGGAGGCATGTGAGACGATGGGAAAACCTACAGGTTTTATCGAATATAAACGCGAGACACCAACCGAAGAATCTCCGCAACTTCGGATCTCTAACTTTAAGGAATTCGCAAAGCCAATGCCGGAAGAGAAGCTCCGTGAACAAGGTGCTCGCTGTATGGACTGCGGTATTCCGTTCTGTCATACCGGGAAGTTAATTAGCGGAATGGCTGCCGGCTGCCCAATCCACAATTTGATTCCAGAATGGAACGATCTTGTTTATCGTGGTCAATGGCGTGATGCCCTTGATCGGTTACACAAGACGAACAATTTCCCAGAATTCACAGGGCGTGTATGTCCGGCGCCATGTGAAGGCTCTTGCACGGTAGGTTTAAATGACAGTCCAGTCTCGATTAAGACAATCGAGAAATCGATTGTAGAACGTGGTTTCGCAGAAGGTTGGATAACACCAGAACCTCCAACTGTTCGTACAGGCAAGAAAGTAGCCGTAGTGGGCTCTGGTCCGTCTGGTCTAGCGTGTGCGGCTCAGTTGAATAAAGCGGGGCATACGGTGACAGTATACGAGCGAGCAGATCGTGTTGGCGGTTTGCTCATGTACGGTATTCCGAACATGAAGCTGGATAAGAAGTACGTCCAACGTCGGGTCGATTTAATGGCTGCAGAAGGTGTTACCTTCGTAACGAGCTGTGAGATCGGTAAAGACATCCCAGCAACACAGTTGCTAGAAGAGTTTGATGCTGTTGTGTTGTGCGGTGGCGCGACAAAAGGTCGTGACTTAAACATTGAAGGCCGGGAACTTAAAGGCGTTCATATGGCTATGGAATTCTTACACAAAAACACGAAGAGTCTTCTCGATTCCGATCATCAGGATGGCAGTTACATTTCCGCTGCTGGCAAAGATGTGATCGTGATTGGTGGCGGCGATACAGGAACCGACTGTGTAGGAACGTCGATCCGTCATGGCTGTAACTCCGTCACGCAGTTTGAAATTATGGCGAAGCCGCCGGAGAAGCGTGCAGCGAATAATCCATGGCCGGAGTGGCCAAAGGTGTATAAGCTTGACTACGGTCAAGAGGAAGCTGCGGCGAAGTACGGTGAAGACCCAAGGGAATATTTGATCTCAACGAAAAAGTTTGTTGGTGATGAGAATGGCCACTTAAAAGAAGTGCACACGGTTCGGATCGAGTGGAAAAAGGACGATGCCGGACGTTTCGTTCCAACAGAAGTGCCAGGTAGTGAGAAAGTTTATCCAGCACAACTTGCACTGCTTGCCATGGGCTTTCTAGGCCCGGAGCAGACTGTTCTTGAGCAATTAGGCGTTGAACGCGACGAACGTTCGAACGCAAAAGCAACCCATGGGAAGTTTGCAACCAACATACAAGGTGTGTTCGCAGCTGGCGATATGCGTCGTGGTCAGAGTTTGGTC
>JBILCE010000050.1:0-6526 GCA_044353305.1 Paenibacillus sp. | reverse complement strand
CCACCAAGAATGTAATTGAATTTTTCGAGAAAAGCTTGTAACTGTCTGTGCAGGTTATCTTCCGTTACAAAGATGTTGAGAATCCATTATTTTGTGATAACAACATTTATCTCGACATTAGGTGTAAAGAACATGGGGGAGAACAGATGAAACTTCCGGAAAAAGCCATGCAACCGACATTTTATTTTATCGGAGTTACAACGACCCAATCGGCCATCATGAAAGTGTTTCCGTTGTGGGCGCAGGCACTAGGCCTGAAGAATACCGTCATTAAGGGAATTGACATCGAGCTAAACGCCGACCCTTCTGTTTATAGAGAAGTTGTTAAATTTATCAAGGACGATGAACTATCGTTAGGGGCGCTTGTTACAACTCATAAGCTTGATATATACAGCTCCGCTCATGATTTGTTTGATTATTTGGACCCATATGCGCGTGCCTTCGCAGAACTGTCGTGCATCTCGAAGAAGGACGGTCTTTTAGAGGGGGCCGCTAAGGATCCGATATCCAGCGGTCTGACCATCGAAAGTTTCATGCCTCGAAACTTTTGGACCCAACATGGTGGTGATGCTTTCTTAATCGGTTCCGGTGGCAGTGCGATTGCTATTGCCTCTTATCTTATTAATCTGTCCCATGGTGACAACATACCGCGTAAAATTTTTGTGAGTGATCTTAGCCAGGAACGGTTAGACCACATGAATAGCATTATGAATAAGATTAACCAATCTAACGTTACATTCGAATATAGCCTGATCAAAGATGCAAGTGCGAACGATAGCATCTTGTCCCGTGTGCAACCTCATTCTCTTGTTGTGAATGCAACGGGGTTAGGTAAAGATCGCCCCGGCTCGCCACTGACGGATTCAGCACTATTTCCTCGACATAGTTTGGTATGGGAATTAAATTATCGCGGTGATTTGCTATTCCTGGCTCAGGCGGAACGGCAAGCTGCTGCACGACAGCTAAGCGTTCACGATGGCTGGGTTTATTTTATCCATGGGTGGACGCAGGTCATCGCGGAAGTGTTCCATATGCCAATCAATCAAGAACATGTGGCTAGTTTGTCTGAAATCGCCAAATCCTAAATAAGGAGATGGGACAGTAAATTAACGCAATACCCAAGCATGCTAGTTCGAGTGCATTCGGCCCAAATGAAAAAGTAGAGGTGTTCATGCATGCTAGAAAAAATGAAATTGGAAAAAAGTAGCCCGATCCCTCTTTATTATCAACTTAAAGAAATTATTAAATCTGAAATTGAAAGCGGCGAATGGAATCAGGGGGATTTGATCCCCTCTGAAAGAGAATTGGTTCAGGTTTGTAAAATTAGTAGACCAACCGTTAGGCAAGCAATTAACGATTTGGTAAATGAAGGTCTGTTGATGCGACAAAAGGGCCACGGAACGTTTGTCTCGAAGACAAAAGTAGATCAATGGTTTTTGGAAAGCATGCTTAGTTTCTCAAAAGAAATGAACATGAAAGGGGTTGCGCACTCTACTAAAGTACTTAGTCAATCTGTAGTGGCGACGAATCCACTGCTCAAATCCGTATTTGGTGAACAGTACGATCAGTTCATTTGTTTGGAGAGATTAAGATACGTAGAGGGGCAACCTGCGGTTGTTGTGACTAGCTATATTCCAACTCCAATAGCACCAGGGCTTGAAAATGAAAATCTTAATGAAGAGTCCTTGTATGATTTAATTGAAAATAAATACGGGCATCGTGTTAGTCATGCAACGCGTGTCCTAGAGTCCATTAATGTAAGCGAAATAGATTCCGAATTGCTGGAAGTCGAGCCAAAGGCTGCGATTCAGTTAATTAAAACAACGGGATATTTGACGGATGACCATCCATTTGAGTATTCGATTGCACGATATCGCGGGGATTCCAATAGCTTCACAGTAACGTTAAGATACCAAAGAACTTGATTAACTTTCATTTTCATTTTTTTAAAACACAGCTTTATCTGCAATCTTACTTAATTGTGCTAATAAGGAGCTATCTTAATGAAAATTGCGGTCTATAGTAACTCAAGAGATGCAGACATAGCTGGGGCTGCAATTTTGAGAGAGGAAATCCTCAGTAATGTTCATGCAAAAATAGGATTTGCAACTGGTTCTTCTCCCGTTGGTATTTATAAAAAGTTAGTGGAAGATTTTAATGAGGGAATCATTAGTTTTAAGCATATTTCCGCTTATAATTTGGATGAATATGTCGGATTATCGAGAAATCATTCTGAAAGCTTTGCATTTTTTATGTGGGAACATCTATTTAAGTATCTAGATATTATGCCTGAAAACATTCATATTCCTGCTGGAGATGCTAACTCTCCGGAACAGGAAGTCATTCGATACGAGAATCTGTTGCGGGAAGCAGGACAACTTGACATACAGATCCTTGGAATCGGTTTAAATGGTCACATTGGCTTTAATGAGCCGGGTTCACATCTCTCACAAGAGACTCATCTAGTCAAACTTACAGACGATACAAAAGCGGCTAACGAAAAATGGTTTAAGTCCTGGGCGGATGTCCCGAATTATGCAATCACAATTGGTTTAGGTACCATTCTGAAGGCAAAAAAGATTGTATTCATTGCATGTGGAAAGCATAAGGGCGCCATTATAAAAGAAGCATTCACCGGTAATCTTACTACGAATTGCCCAGCTTCCTTGCTTCAATTGCATCCTGATGTCACAATTTTATTAGATTCCGATTCCGCATTTGAGTTAACGGGTGATCAAAAACCGCCATTTCTTGATATTGGCGCTAAACGTCTAGAATTTACTTATTTTTAAGTGTGAGAGAATATATAGTCTAAACGTATCAGAACTAAGCTGCCTAGATGAATGTCCCCCCCAATTTAATTCACCTATTTATCCATTTTGAGCCTATTGCATCTATTTGGGATGCTGTAGGCTTTTTTGTTTGTAACGTCCCTTTATTTCAATTGTATGACGCAACCCGACGTCGCCGATAATGGAGTTAATGAGGTTTTCAACGCTTAGAAGTGGAGGATCCAACAATGAAACATCGGATGTTCTATATCCTTCTTGGCATCATGGTGTTGCTTGCAGGGGAAATGATTAAATTGTTCGGCTTACAAATTTTACATCTAGGTAGTTTTGTCAAGCACGGCGTGGATTTGGTCGAAAGTTCCGTGCACCAACGACAACAGTCACTTGTCATAGATAGCGGACGCGGAGATTTTTTTGACCGGGCGCATCGACCTCTGACAGGTGCCAATTATCCTGCAATGGCGGTTTTTCCATTAAAGCAAAATTCAGAGAATGAAGCTAATCGCTGGAGACAGCTCTTCCCGATTCTCGGTGTGTCGGAAGTGGAGGGAAATCGATGGCTTAGACCCATGATGGAACCTAGTTTTTGGCCCGACCCGGAGACAGGCCATCCAATGCAATTGTCAGATCATATAGTGAAGTCTATTCAAGATCTGGATGTTCCTGGAGTGTTAGTAACTAAATATCGAGAACGATATATTCCCCCTTATGCCGCTAGTCACTTAATTGGATTTATGAGTCAAGACCCGGAGCGGACAAAGCGGGATTTTTCAAAGCAACTCATTCAAGGTCGTATGACGCTTGAGAGCAGGATCGGTGCGAGTGGGTTGGAGAAAACGTTTGAACCTTACTTGGTAGGAGTTGGCCCCAAACTAATATCGTGGTTTGTGGATGCAAACCGTAATCCACTGGGCGGGCTTTCCGTTCGACAGACGGCTCCAGAGTATGAGAATTATCCATTAAAAGTGATTACCACCATTGATTTGACGATTCAACAGGCGGTGGAGGAGATTTTGCAAAAACGGGGTGTGGATGCAGGAGCAGTCGTTATCTTGGATGCTAAAAATGCGGATGTGATTGCGATGGCGAGTCGACCTGCTTACAATCCAAATCGGGTCGATCCGTCCACAGGGAAATGGGTCAATCACGCATTGGAGGCAATCGTGCCAGGATCGATTTTTAAAACCGTGGTGGCGGCAGCTGCATTAGATACAAATACATTTTCCGCAAATGATACATTTACTTGTAAGGGCGAACTTGGTAAGTACGGCTTTTCTTGTTGGTTAACGGGTGGGCACGGTGTGCTGACCTTGCAAGAAGCATATGCAAAATCATGTAACATTGCATTTGCTCAGGTGATTCAACGTCTACCGTCATCGACAATCGAAGACTATTCCAAGCGACTAGGGCTGTTATACCCGAATGGATGGGTAGGTCGCGCACCTGGTCAACCTACCTTCCGTCAGTTCGATCAGGAGCAAATGGGCCAATTATTTAGTAACGATACCAATAAGGATGATGAGGGAGTCCGAGTCCAGACGGCAATTGGGCAAAGGGATGTCCGCATCACACCGATGCAAGCGGCGAATCTTGTTGTGACGCTTTTACGTGGCGGTGAGGTGCTAGAACCACGTGTCGTCTCTGAAATGCAATATAGCACGGGCCGGAGTTTTTATCGATTCCGGTCGCAAATTCGGATTCCACGTCATGAGGGAGTAAGTTTTGAAACAACGTCACAATTGGTTCGCTGGATGCGTGATGTTGTCCATGACGGTACAGGTAAATCTCTGCAAACAGCCATTTGGCCTTTAGCGGGGAAATCCGGTACAGCACAAGAAACTTCGAGTGGGACAGAAACGATGAGTCAGTGGTTCATTGGATACGGTCCTTATCCTCAAGCACAATTTGCCGTTGCAGTCGTTGTAGAACATACAGGTAAAGGGCAGGAAGGTATGGCAACAACCGTGTTCAAAGATGTGTTTGATGTGCTCGCAAGAAGGTGAACGAAGGATCGAAATATGGTACAATCTTGATATTAAAGAAAGCTTGATAGGGAAATAGGAGGCCGAAACAGTAGATGGGAAAGAAACCAAAAGTGTTTGTTGCTGGACGGGTGCCGAACGAGGTTGTCACATTTTTGCAAGAACATTGTGAGATTTCGCGGTGGGATTCTTCTGATCCTTTGCCTAGCGAAGTATTGTTTCGAGAAATTGCAGAGGTCGAAGGTTTTTTAACTAGTGGAACTAGAATTGACAACACATTGCTAGAGGCAGCTCCACGACTTAAAGTGGTTAGCAACATGGCAGTTGGTTACAACAATTTTGACATCCCAGCTATGAAACAGCGTAACGTGATTGGTACAAACACGCCATACGTTCTTGATGATACCGTGGCTGATCTAATTATGGCACTCATGTTGTCCGTCGCTCGACGCATTCCAGAGCTAGACAAGCTAGTGAAAGAAGGGCGTTGGGTGAAAGGCGATCAATCGCCTTTATTTGGGCTTGACGTTCATCATGCTAAACTTGGGATTGTCGGAATGGGTCGAATCGGTGAAGCGGTTGCCCGTCGGGCTAAGCTCGGCTTTAGCATGGACGTGTCATATTATAATCGAACACGTAAAACAGACACCGAGCGAGAGATTGGCGTTCGTTATGAGTCACTAGAAACATTGCTTACCGAATCCGATTTTGTACTCCTTATGACGCCATTAACCGCGGAGACGACACGTTTCTTTGGGGCGAATCAGTTCCGACTTATGAAACCGACTGCTTTCTTTATCAATGCATCGCGCGGACAAACGGTATGTGAAGACGAACTTATTCAGGCGCTTCAGGAAGGTTGGATTCGAGGAGCGGGTCTTGATGTGTTCGAGAAGGAGCCTGTTGATCCCACTAATCCGTTGCTGAAAATGGCTAACGTAGTAACAGTTCCACATATTGGTTCGGCAACTGCCCAGACACGGTTCGATATGGCCATGCGGGCAGCAAATAATTTGGTGGTTGGACTATCTGGTCATACGCCGATTGATATCATACCTGAGTTGAAATAAGTCAATTTATATAACTATAGATTGATCTTAATCATCCTCTATAACGACACGACTTAGAAGAGGAAGATGTCGATATACGAATTCAACATCTGAATTCCGCATTCTTACGCATCCGGAGCTGACGGAGTAACCAATTGAAGTAGGGCGATTCGTTCCGTGAATGCCGTATTTATACCCATTACCAACACTTAGCCCCAACCACCGGGTACCTAGTGGATTATTAGAATCCCCGCCGGCGATTTGCTTCGGCAAATAATAAGGCTTGATAACTTTTGTGACAACTCGAAACTCCCCCACGGGGGTCAAATCACCTCGGCCTGTTGCGATCGGAAACGAATAAACCGAGTGATCGTTTAGGATAAGATGAAGACGATGTGTTTTTTTCTGGATGAGCACATACATTTCATCTTCCTCAGCCAATACCGAGCAGGGAAAGATCAGCATCAGACTAACAACGATCCAGACTAATTTTGACGATTTTTTAATTCCTCCAAAACGAAAAATCATAACCATCACCCAAACTTAGCATGAACCAAATGAGACGCAATTATAACTTTATATGGGAGAGGAAATGTGAATCGTGAATCCAACTGGTTATAAACAACATCGTAAGGAACAGTCGATTAAAGAAGCCAACCAAAAGCGTATCCGAAACCTAGTGTTAATTACTTTAGCGGTACTA
>JBILCE010000220.1:0-2638 GCA_044353305.1 Paenibacillus sp. | reverse complement strand
GCGATCTTCCGGGTAGGAGCGAATGATCTTCGTCTTGCACATTCCGCAGGCCCCGTTTTCACAGGCTTCATCACACGGATGCGGCCAACCTATTTGTAAATGTTCACCTGTGAAATCACTTGAATTGCAGAAGATTTGTTGTTCGTTTAGGTTAAAAGGAGCGAGCAGGGGATAGACAAAAAAATCAATTCCACCGCTTGTTACCAAAAACTCGATATTCTGTTCTCGACAAAAAGCAAGCAATCTCTCAAACCCTTGGCGAATTTGAGCATTGTCAATTGCATAACTTATAATGTCTGACTTTTGAGATGATGGCATAAGAGCGAAGAGGCGTCCAACACCTTCTTGAATGGAAATTGTTTTATCAAGAATATGGCGAACGATGGAATCCCAACCGGGCGGATTGAAGTGTTTCATAATGGCAATGATGTTGTCAGTCTCAGTGATTGTCCCATCAAAGTCGCAGAAAATAACGGGTAACCGGCCGTTCATGATCCAACTCCCCACAGATCAATCGCTGTTTTTAATTCAGGGTTTGTTAACGCATGCTCAGATAGAGGTACACCAGCGAGCGTAGCGTCGATCGCTTGACGGAATGCTTGTCCACCAGCAGCAGCTCCCATTGGATGTCCATGCACACCACCACCCGCATTCACGACGGTCTCCATGCCAAAATCACGAATAATTAGCGGGACGAGACCCGGATGTATACCGGCAGATGGAACAGGAAAGCTTTGACGCAAAGAGATGGAAGAGGGTTCTTGTGAACTTAGGTAGTCATTTGTAAAATGGCTTGACAATAATACTTTTTGGATAGCCAGATTTTCTTCCCGCGGCATGACGACTGAACCATAGGGTGACGGGAAAAGCACTAAATCGGCACCGGCGATTCTCATTAATTTGCCGAGCAAAAGAGATGCGGATATACCATGAAAAGGGGATGGATAGATAGTGCCTGCCATGGCGGGATGAGCCATAATTGGAACCGAAATCTCTGGATTACGGCTCAATGCATGCAAGACGTCGAAACCGTACGCAAGTACATTAAATAAGAGCGCGTTCGCCCCCGCATTGATCGCTTTTTTGGCTTGTTCCACTAGATTGAAAGTAGGCCCAGTTAGATTAACGGCATAAAGTAATTTTTGCCCTGTTTGTGTTTCCGCTTCGCGCGCTGCAGCCATACAAGTTTCTACACGTTTTTCAATTGGTGTGTGCGGATTTTCAAACAATATCTCATCATCTTTAATCAAATCGACGCCACCAAGCGCTTGTTGTAAAAATTGTTCGCGAAGTCCAGCCAGATCATGACCGATAACCGATTTGAAAATGCTCATGAGCAAAGGGCGGTCATGCACTCCAAGCTTGTCACGAACACCTTGGATTCCAAATTTCGGCCCTGGAAATGCAGTTAGGAACGGTTCTGAGAATTGCAAATCAATTAACTTAATTCGCCCATCCATCGATAATTTGCCAAACACGGTTACAAGAAGCGCTGGTAGATCGCGACTGAAATTAAGGTCAGGGTAGGCGATACTGATGTCTGCAAAGCGCTCCTCCGTAGGATTAGTCGGTTCTTGAACTTCTATGGCTATGACACGTCCTAGGTGCTTTTCCATCTCAGTTTTTTTTGACTCAGGTAAATCAGTCCAACTTCCGACAGTTAAACCTACTGCGATGCTCTGTGCTTTCTTGGCGAAGTCTGCTTTATTGTCAAAGCAACGATACGTTGCGATACAGACAGGGTGATTCATCGCGATGTTCCCCCTTGTTGAAGAGAATGTGCGTCTCGACTAATCATTTCGCGGAGCTCTTCAGCACGTTCAGCACAGCGGGCCATTGCAATTTGTAAAGCCTCTTGAAAACGAAATTCTTCGAGTCGAGTTATCGCTGCTTGAGTTGTTCCATTAGGGGATGTTACTTTTCTCCTAAGTTCAACTGGATGTTCTCCCGTATGTCGAACCATGGATGCGGCACCTAACACTGTTTGTACAGTGAGGAGCTTAGCTGTTTCCGCACTCAAACCACCTTCTATGCCTGCATTGATCATAGCTTCCATTACATAATACAAGTAAGCAGGACCACTTCCAGAAAGGCTTGTCACTGTGTTGATTAAAGATTCCTCGACAATTACGGTTTCACCTATGGCTGCGAAGAGGGTTGTCGTCAATTGTTTTTGCTTTTCTGATACTGATTCAGAGAAGCTAATGCCGGTTGCACCGAGGCCAATATGACTAGATGTGTTAGGCATAGTTCGTACAATTGGAATCGAATCACCAATTAAATCTTGAATCGTATCGATTGACAAACCAGCTATGATCGATATAAATAGTTGGCGATCATTAATGAGAGTTTTGTATGCGAGTAAAGAAGAGGCTGCGTTCTGTGGCTTCATGCCTGCCACTACGATGTCGGCTTCATGTATCCAAGCTTTTGCAAGAGCAGGTTCACAAGTAGCATGAATCTTATAAAGTTCACGTAGTTGAGAAGTCTTAAGCTCATTTGTTCGATTGATCGCAAACAATTGCTCTGGTTTTGCTACACCAGTTCCTAAAAGGCCTCGAATAATCGCTTCAGCCATCGAACCTGCGCCAACGAACACAATTTTTTGATCGGAAAAAGCAACCATATTTTACACACT
>JBILCE010000132.1:0-3903 GCA_044353305.1 Paenibacillus sp. | reverse complement strand
AAGGGAATGCTTGAAAACATTAGCCCCGGGTTTGACCGTTTCCTTCTACAATGAATTTAGTTGAAGTCAGTGCAGGCAAGCCCATTGGACCGCGTGCGTGAAGCTTCTGTGTGCTAATTCCGATTTCAGCACCGAAACCAAACTCAAAACCGTCTGTGAAGCGAGTAGAAGCGTTGTGATAAACGGCCGCAGCGTCAACACCTTGAAGGAAGGTCCTTGCATTATTGATATCCTCTGTAACGATACACTCGGAATGCATTGTACCATGGCGTCGAATATGAACCATTGCTTCATCTACACTATCAACAATTTTTACATTCAGAATGTAGTCGTTATATTCAGTGTCCCAATCTTGATCTTTAGCAGGTTTAAAGGAAAGGCTATAGCTGATAGAACGTTCACAGCCGCGCAATTCGACCCCTCTAGCGACAAATGATTCTGCGATCGAGGGGAGATATACTCGCGCAAAAGAGTCATGGACCAGCAATGTCTCCATTGCGTTGCAAACCGAGGGACGTTGTACTTTAGCGTTAAGAGCGATGGCTGTCGCCATTTCTGGTTGTGCACTTGCATCTAGGAAAGTGTGACAAATGCCAGCTCCTGTCTCAATCACTGGAACAGTAGCATTCTGAACAACACGTTGGATTAATGAAGCACCACCACGAGGAATGACGATGTCTAACAGGCCGTTTAACTTCAACATCTCATCAACCGATGCGCGATTTGGGTCCTCCACGAGTTGAATGGCTTCAACAGGAACCGCTGTTTGAGTTAGCGCTTCATGTAAGGCCTTAACAATACGGCGATTAGACGACAATGCATCAGAACCGCCACGCAGGAGCACCGCATTACCTGATTTGATGCACAACCCAGCTGCATCAACCGTTACGTTCGGACGAGCCTCATAAATAATTCCAATCAATCCGATAGGTACCCGCAATTTTCGAATGTGCAATCCATTAGGGCGAACGTGTTGTTCAAGTGTATCACCAACAGGATCTGGTAGTTCCACAATTTGTCGAAGACCGTCAGCAATACCAGCAATTCGATCTTCGGTTAATGTTAATCGATCAAGCAAAGATTTTGTTAACCCATTCGATTCGCCGCGTATTAGATCTTCTTTGTTTGCTTCGATAATGGAATGTTGATCCCGAATGAGCTGATCAGCCATCTGTAATAAAGCTTCATTTTTTTGTGCAGTAGAAAGAAGTGCAAGTTTTGGGGCAACTTGTTTAGCCAATAAAGCTTTATCTTTTACCTCACTCATACTAATTGACCTCCTTGAAATTCCGTTTGTATTTAATGGGCTAATGTGATCCATTCATCTCGATGAATGACTTCAATACGTGGTAAGTCTAATCGTTTGCGTACTTCTTCACTCGACATTCCCACTACCAAGCGCAATTGAGCAGTCGTGTAATTAATAATCCCACGTCCAACAACACGACCTAAAGTACTCCGAACCTCTACGACGTCCCCTGGTTGAAAATCACCACTTAATTCGCGAACACCGGCAGGTAATAAACTTTTACCACCGTTTAAAAGGGCTTCTTCAGCACCAATATCGACGATAATTTCCCCTTGTGGGAGAGAATGAAAGCCTACCCATTGTTTTTTTACAGGTAATGAGTGGAGTGAGGTCTCGAAATAAGTACCTTTTCCGTCACCGTTAATTGCTGCTACTAAATCATTAATTGAGGCAACCCGTCCGACAAAAACAGGCACACCACCTCGAGTTGCAATTCGGGCGGCTTCTACTTTTGATCGCATTCCCCCAGTGCCTACTGAAGAGCCTGATCCTCCAGCCATACGGAGCATTTCTTCATCGATTTGTTTGACACGTTCGATTCGCTTAGCATCAGGATTTTTCCGGGGGTCATCGGTGTATAAGCCATCCGTATCAGTAATAATCACAAGCTGATGTGCTTTAACAAGATTGGCTACTAGGGCAGATAACATGTCGTTATCTCCAAATTTAAGCTCATCGACTGAAACGGTATCATTTTCATTTATGATTGGAACGATTCTATGTTGGAGTAATTCTTCAATGGTCATCATTGCATTCTGCATCCGTTTTCGATCGGAAAAATCTGATCGAGTCAGCAAAATTTGCGCCACACCTATATGATCACGAGCAAACGCTTCGTTATAGCACTGCATGAGCAACGCTTGTCCAACCGCAGCTGACGCTTGCTTCTCATGAACATCCTTGGGTTTTTTCGGATATCCGATTTTCCGAAAGCCAGCCGCAACAGCACCTGAGGTTACTAGCAACAACTCATAGCCCGCATGATGGAGACCCGCAAGTTCTGCTGAAAAGAATGCAATTTTGTCACGGTTAAGCCCACCTTCATCGCTAGTAAGAGAACTGCTACCGATTTTGACAAGAATCCTTTGTTTACCCACTAAACCCACCCCAATCACTTATCTAGCCGTATACATAAAATATGCTCCGTCACGACGACTACAAGCATTAGTCAAACAATCGAAGTTTACCAATTCGTTCAACCGCTTCCTCAAGTCTCGCTTCGTTCGTTAGGAGTCCCATACGGACGTAACCTTCACCGTTTAAGCCAAAGCCGATTCCGGGGGCGACGACAAGATTAGCCTCTTGCAACAACAAATCCGCTAGCTGTTCAGACTTGTAGCCTTTTGGCACTGGCAACCATGCAAAGAATGAACCTTGTGATGGAGTAGCCTCCCAGCCAATTCGTCCTAATGCAGAATAAAGTGTATTTCGTCTACCTTCATAAACAGCTACAAGCTCTCGCACACAGTCTTGAGAGCCCTTCAATGCCTCAGCAGCAGCCTCTTGTATACCTCCAAACAAACTACAGTAATAATGATCCTGGATTAAATTAATGAGGTTAATTACTTCTTTATTGCCTAATGCAAATCCTACTCGCCATCCAGCCATATTGTATGTTTTAGATAACGTATAGAATTCGACCCCAACCTCTTTAGCACCCGGTGTTTCTAGAAAACTGACTGGTCGATTCCCTTCAAAACCGATAGCCCCATATGCAAAATCGCTAGCTACAATAATGTTATTTTTTTGTGCAAATTGAACAGTCTCCTCGTAAAAGGAACGATCGGCGCATGCGGCTGTTGGATTGTTAGGGTAGTTAATGAACATCAGTTTTGCTTTCGCCACATCGATTGGTGATAGGGCAGAATAGTCAGGCAAAAAACCATTACTTTCCGATAAAGGCATAAATGCCATGCGTGCACCTGCTAGTGCAACACCGGACCAGTAATCTGGATAACCAGGATCGGGTACCAAACATACATCACCTGGGTTTAATAAACATTGACTAATTTCCACTAACCCTGTTTTACCACCGAACAAGATAGCAACCTCAGTTGTAGGGTCAAGTTGCACATTGTAATCCTCGAAATATCTCTTGGCTATAGCTTCTTTCAGGAAAGAGTAACCGCTAAAAGGTGGATAGCGATGATAGAGCGGATTTTCAGCTGAAGTTTGTAATGCGCGAACAATATGGGGAGGAGTAGGACGATCTGGATTGCCCTGTCCTAAATTAATGACATCATACCCTTCAGCTGCCCTAGCATTTGCTTTTTTAACTAATTTCGAAAAAAACTGCTCTGGTAGACCGCTCATACGAGCGGCTGGTTCTACTTGAAATACGTTTGATTGAGGAAAGGTTGATTGATTCATAAAGATCACTCCGATTTTGTTGTTGACGGATTCCGATTATATACCAACGCTACTTTACCATGACCGCAAGTGCGATGTATAGGTGTTCCGCAAGGGATTGAATTCGATGTATATTATATATAGGATTATAGCAATGATTTCAATTGAGGTGGAGGACATAAAATGTCTAGTAAAACGATGAATGTCGCGCTTTTGCAAATGAACGTTGAGGCGGGAGTACCAGA
>JBILCE010000049.1:0-6559 GCA_044353305.1 Paenibacillus sp. | reverse complement strand
AAGGCAAACGGAGAACCTAAGATGAGATGGTTGGGACTTGACTACGGGGACAAGACGATCGGGGTCGCGGTCAGTGACGAGATGGGCTGGACTGCACAAGGACTTGAGGTAATTCGTCGCACGACGATCGAACGTGATTTGACTCGAATTAGAGAGATCGTGCAACAATTTCAAGTGACCCTGATCGTTGTTGGCCTCCCGAAGAATATGAACGCAACCATTGGTCCTCGTGGTGAACTTTGTATGGACTTTGCAAATTCTCTTCGGGAAGCGTTTGGCCTAGAGGTCGTCCTATGGGACGAACGTCTCACCACGGTGGCTGCTCAGCGTACACTCCTTGAGGCAGATGTAAGTCGCAAGAAACGCAAGCTAGTGGTGGATAAATTGGCCGCTGCTTTTATTTTGCAAAATTATATAGATTCTAAATCGAAGAGGTGACTTTAAATGGCAAATGAAAAGCAGTTGGATGAACCTGAAATTATCTATATCCCAGATGACGATGGGAACGAAGAAGAATTCGAAGTTGTGATGAAATTCGAAGTCGATGGAACAGCCCAGAAGTATATGTTGGTTGTGCCAGCTGATGCATCGGATGAAGAAGAAGAGGAAGAAGTATATGCCTTCCGTTACGAAGAAGATGGGGACGATCTTCAACTGTTTACCATTGAGGATGAAGAAGAGTGGGACATGGTGGAGGAAACGTTCAATACGCTGATGGTTGAAGCGGAGGAAGAGGACAAGTAATGGCATACCATGTGACCGATGTAAAGCCAATCGCATTGTTGAAGGAGCGATATGGTGATGAGATTGTCCTAGAGGGCCACCAGAACGAAGAAACCGTCTTTCAGATTGTAGCTGAGTTTGCACTTGGCGATCGTCAATATGCGGTACTCCAATCGGAGTCTTTAAAGCTTGAGGACAACGTCAACATCTATCGGATCACCATGAATCAAGATGGAGAGCCAGAGCTGGAGTCGATCGACGATGATGACGAATGGGATGACGTGTATGACGTCTATGATGAGATGACGTATCGGTTTGACGACGAAGCTTAGTGGAGCTCCGTGTCTTTAGCCGGATGCCAAAGGGAGAAGGTCTCTTTTGACATCCGGCAGGGCTTGGGGTTTTTCTGTTTTTGTATAAGGGAGGCTAGGAAGGTGGAATCAAGTAGGCGAACATGGCGATGGTTCTTACCAGGCGCTATGATTGCGGCTTTTATAAGTATCGGCATCCTGGTGGGTATTGTACTGTTCATTGCTAGGGCACTTGGAGCTACGTCCTCATCGAATCAGCCGGTGCGCATTGCAATGGAGCCGGGAACTAGTCCCAGAATGTTGGCGATGAAACTGGAAGAAGCAGGTCTTATTCGAAGTGATACAGTGTTCACAGCATACTTACGATGGAAGCAGGAAGGCTCCCGATTTCAAGCAGGTGTATATGAATGGGCTCCAGGCGTAAGCCTAGACGGGATCATCAGTGACTTGAATGCGGGTAAGACAGTTAAGGCCGAACGACTTCGCATAACAATCCCTGAGGGATTTACGGTAGTTCAAATCGTTAATCGCATTGCAGAGTTTAAAGGAACTGATACTGGTCAAGTGTTAGAGATGATAAACACGATTAGTGATTGGAATTCCGTGTCTACAGCAAGTATCCCAGCACACCCAGGTATAAAATACCGACTAGAAGGATATTTGTTCCCCGAAACGTATGAGTTAGGTAAGGATGCAACCGTCCGCGAAATTGTCCAAAAAATGGTGACCGAGCTTGATAAACGGCTGGCTCAACTTCCTACAGGCTGGGAGGATAAGTTAAAGGAACGGGGACTCACCCTTCATCAAATGCTAACGATGGCTTCACTCGTAGAACGGGAAGCCGCTCTCAAAGAAGAACGTCCACTGATTGCAAGTGTTATTTACAATCGTTTAAATAAACGGATGCCACTTCAAATCGATGCAACCATTCAATATTTATTTGAGAAACCTAAGGACCGACTGGTCGAGAAAGACTTGCAGATCGTGAGCCCTTATAATACATATTTAATATCAGGTTTGCCTCCGGGGCCAATTGCAAGTCCAAGTTTATCATCAATGCAGGCCGTTATTGATCCTGCACAAACCAATTATTTATTTTACGTTACAAAGAAAGATGGCTCTAGAGCGCATTTATTCGCTTCTACATTCGAACAACATATCTTGAATAATGAAGGAAGCAAGCAAAAGAGGTGAGGGTATGGCAAAAACGGAGCTTCTGGCGACGGCAAGATCACTTGAGGAAATAAAGCTACTACTCGCGGCAGGGGCAGATGCTTTAACAGTGGGTGAACAAACCTATGGAATGCGACTACCAGGTGATCTTTCAGTCGAGCAGATTGCAGAAGCTGTTCAACTGGCAAGGCCACTCGGTGCAAAAATTTACGTTGTCATTAACAATATTATGGATAACGACGTATTGGCACAACTATCCGATTATGTGTTGCGACTTAGCCAAATTGAAGTTGATGCAATCGTGTTCGGAGATCCGGCTGTTCTAATCGCAATGAGAAAAGCTGGAGTTAAGATTCCTTTGCATTGGAACCCAGAGATGACTGCGACGAACTATGTGAGCGCGAATTATTGGGGAACCAAAGGGGCGACCCGTGTCGTGCTTGCTCGCGAATTGAATTTGGAACAAATCATTGAATTTAAGCGCAACACAGAGCTTGAAGTACAAGTGCAGGTCCACGGAATCACGAATATTTATCATTCCAAACGCAGTTTGGTAAGCAATTATTTTGACCATCAGGGTCGTGAGGCTGATACGCGCGTCGGTGCAGAGCGTGGCTTGTATTTAGTGGAAGCGGAGCGCAAGGACGAGCAGTTTCCGATATACGAGGATCGGAATGGCACGCATATCATGAGCTCGGAAGATTTGTGTATGTTGGAGAATGTACATGAATTACTCGAAGCGGGCATTGATAGTTTAAAGATTGAGGGCCTTTTGAAATCGGTTGAGTACCAGGTTGCTATCGTACGCGCTTATCGACAAGCAATTGATGCATGGTTGGCGGATCCACAAACCTATACATTTGATCCAGCATGGCTGGAAGCGGTGGAGCAAGTGCAACCGTCGGATCGACCGTTGTCGTATGGTTTCTTTTATAAGGAGCAAGTGTATTAGAGATTTCGAAGTGTACAGAGAGGAGGAAACAAGATGGCTATTCAGACGACATTACATAAAACATCCCCTAAGGAAGCGTTGAAACGTCCCGAGTTGTTGGCACCTGCTGGAAGTCTAGAAAAGCTAAAATTTGCTATTCACTATGGGGCAGATGCTGTCTACATAGGTGGGCAAAAGTATGGTCTTCGATCCAATGCGGACAATTTCACGTTCGAGGAAATGCGGGAAGGCGTTGAATTTGCTGCTAAGTATGGTGCGAAGGTATTCGTTGCTACGAATATTTATGCACATAATGAGGACATTGAAGGTCTCGACGAATATTTGCGTAATTTGCAAGAAGCCGGTGTTGCGGCGATTATTGTCGCAGATCCAGCGATTATCGAAACATGCAAGAAAGCCGCCCCAAAGCTTGAAATTCACCTTAGTACGCAGCAGTCAACGATGAATTGGCAAGCCGTTCAGTTTTGGAAAGAAGAGGGCGTTCATCGGGTGGTGCTTGCTCGCGAAGTTAACATGGACGAAATTAACGACATTAAGCGGCATGTCGATATCGAGATCGAGACGTTTATCCATGGGGCGATGTGTAGCTCGTATTCGGGACGGTGTGTGCTGTCTAATCATTTTACAGATCGGGATTCAAATCGCGGCGGGTGTTGTCAATCGTGTCGCTGGAAGTACGATATGTTTGAAGAGAGCTCGACTGGATCAGAGCGACTCACCTTAGAGGACGACGATGCATTCTCGATGAGTTCGAAAGATTTATGTATGATTGAATATGTTCCGCAAATGATTGAGTCCGGCGTAGAAAGCTTCAAAATTGAAGGACGGATGAAATCGATTCATTATGTCGCGACTGTCGTAAATGTGTATCGACAAGCGATTGACTCTTACCTCGCCGATCCGGAAGGATATGTCTTGAAGCCAGAATGGCTCGAGGAGATCCAAAAGGCGGCGAATCGTCCGGTCAACACAGGATTTTTCTTTCAAGAGCCCGGCCACACAGAGCATATTTTTGGACCAGAGGATAAGCCTGCCGATTTTGACTTCGCAGGGTTAGTCGTAAACTATGATGAATCATCTGGGGTAGCTACGATCCAGCAGAGGAATCATTTTAAGCCAGGTCAGGAGGTTGAGTTCTTCGGTCCAGGAGGGACGTTCTTCCAACAGCAAGTAGGGGAATTGTTTGACACTGAGGGGAAGCAACTGGACGCAGCTAGACATCCGTTGCAGCACGTGCAATTCCGTGTCGACCATCCGTTGAAACCGTTCGATATGATGCGTAAGCGAGCCCATCGTAAAGCGTAATATCTAAGTGTATGCGTTCCAACTGTTTGTTGGTTCCGGCTGTAATGGAAAGGGCATCATATCCTTAAGCAAAGGATATGATGCTCTTTTACTATTATTTCAGAAAATCAAAGGACGGAAAATCCCAGTATTAATATACTCATTCAAACTGGTAAAGACATGTTGACAACGTATTCGACTTATGAGATTAATAATAATGCTATGCAACAAAATCGCTTTAATTGGTAAAGACATCTTCACAATTAATTGAGCTTTTTATTGAACGTCTGAGGTTTCATTTTTTGAGTTGAATTTATTTCGTAATCCTAGGCAGGATGATGCGAATTGCTTCATCCTAATGTCAGCACTCAGATACAAAAACAAGGTAAAGTGAGGCGGAGATGTGATGGCGAAACTTATTTTGGCTCACGATATAGGGACGACAGGTAATAAGGCCTCCTTGTATAATGAGCGCGGTGATGTTCTAGGCAGCACGTTCTTTTCCTATTCAACTGAATTTCCCCATGTAGGATGGGCGGAGCAGAACCCTGACGATTGGTGGTTGGCTGTATGCACTTCATCGAAGGAACTTCTTTCCAAGACAGGGGTCTCTTCCAAGGAGATTGCTTGCGTTACATTTAGCGGTCAAATGATGGGGGTCGTCCTAGTCGATCGTCAAGGAAATCCTCTGCGCAATGCGATCATTTGGGCCGATATGAGAGCCGAGCAGGAAACGAAGTCGCTAGGTGAAAAACTGAGTATGGAACAAGTGTATCGGACCACTGGACACCGACTCAGTTCCTCCTATTCGGGCGCAAAGCTAAAGTGGATTCAAAACCACGAGCCGGAGCTTTATCGGAAAGCCCACAAGGCTCTGCACGCTAAGGATTATCTCGTTTATAAGCTAACTGGCGTTTTCGCCACTGACTATTCCGATGCGTCCGGCATGAATCTGTTCAATTTGGTCGAGAAGACATGGGCGTATGACATCATAGACGCTTGGGGTTTGGATGCGGATAAGCTCCCGACACCGTTCCCTTCGACGCATATTGTCGGAGAGTTGACAACTCAAGCTGCATCCGAAACAGGATTGGCGGCGGGTACACCAGTCGTCTTAGGAGGAGGCGACGGCAGCTGCGCGGCGGTCGGTGTAGGGGTAATAGGGGAAGGTGATGCCTTCAATTACATTGGTTCATCCTCTTGGATCGCAATGGCTACCGATAAGCCTGTGTTTGACCCATCAATGAAAACTTACACATGGGCCCACCTCGATCCCAATAAATATTCCCCCAACGGTACAATGCAGGCTGCGGGTGCATCTTATCAGTGGCTTAGGGATCAGATGTACAGTCAAGAGTATGAGGAAGCCAAACGCAACGGAACTTCTGTTTATGAACTGATGAATAGCGAAGCGGCTCAATCCGTGCCTGGTTCCAATAAGTTACTCTTTTTGCCATATTTGATGGGAGAACGATCCCCTAGGTGGAATCCTTTAGCAAGAGGCTCCTTCGTCGGCCTACACATGAAGCATACGCGCAAGGATATGACACGTGCCGTAATGGAGGGCGTAGCCTTCAATCTGAAAATTGTTCTAGATACGTTCAAGCAGGAAGGTTTGTCAATTGAGCGGATGTGGGTGTTGGGTGGAGGAGCCAAGGGTAAGGTTTGGCGGCAAATCCTAGCAGATATTTATGACACCAAGATTTCGGTTCCGCATCTGCTTGAGGAGGCCCCTTCCATGGGAGCAGCGATAGCTGGTGGTGTCGGTGTAGGACTCCTTAAGGATTTTGCTGCAGGAAAATCGTGGGTTCGGCAGGAAGAAATCGTCCTACCTAATCATGAGAACCGCATGATCTATGATGATCTCTTTCAAATTTTTGAAGAAGCCTACACACAACTCGTGCCTGTTTATCAAGGTTTAAGCAAGCTCTAATTTACAATATAGTTTAAAAAATAGGAGAGTGTATTATGAAAAATTTTATGCAACCATTTAGCACAACATACGACTTTGACAGCGGAGTCTTAATTCCTCAAGGAAAATTAATCGTGAGACGATTGTCTGACATGGCTGACATGTACCAGGATACTCAAGCTGCAAAGACATTGGTAGAAACGA
>JBILCE010000048.1:0-6567 GCA_044353305.1 Paenibacillus sp. | reverse complement strand
GACAAAGACAGAATTATCTCTGGGTCCAAAATGCCAGATGGTAAAATATACACACTTCCATCTTATGGTCCTCTTTTGTGGAACGAAGGTGCTTATAGAACCTGGATCAACTCTGCATGGCTTGAAAAGTTAAACTTAAAAGCTCCTACTACTACAGATGAGCTAGTTACTGTTTTGAAAGCATTTGCTGAAAAAGATCCAAACGGAAACGGCAAGAAAGATGAAATTGGTCTCATTGGTAATCAAACTGGATGGGCAACTTCAGTTATACCATTTGTTATGAACGCATTTATTCCTGCAAATCCTGACAAATCCAATTTCATAGTAAGTGGTGGAAAAGTAGTTCCAGCATTTACTCAACCGGAATGGAAACAAGGATTAGAGTTCATGAACAAATTAGTTAATGATGGATTACTTTCCAAACTATCCTTTACACAAGATAATGCTCAAATGAAAGCACTTATCAACGTTAAAGGCGGTATGGCTGGTATTGTTACAGGTGGTAGTTACAGTAACTTTATCAATACCGAATTGTTGAACAAGATGGTATTGTTGAATCCTATTAAAGGTCCAAAAGGTGTAGGCTATGCTACTTACAATCCAATTACACCTGTTCCAACATGGTATGTTACAAAGGATTCCAAATATCCAGATATAGCTTTCAAAGTTGGTCAAACATTCTATGACCCAGAAATTGCACTTATCAATCGTTATGGTGAAAAAGGCGTAGACTTCTCTAATGATCCTGCTGTACTTGAAAAGTATGACTTTGGTGGAGCTAAACCTGGTATTGCTATCACAAATTCACAATATTGGAACAACCCACAAAACAAAGGTTGGCAGACTTGGTCTCCACACTTCTTAGATGGAAATCTTCTTAATGAATCAACTATTAATAAAGAAAAAGTTGATCCATTGGCACCTCCAAATTTCAGACCACAATTTAATGCTGAATACCCTAAATACTTCCCGAAAGAGTTTATCACGAGATTGCCTTATACAGCTGATGAGCTGAAGAAAATCTCTGAATCTAAGACTCTTATCGCTAAGTATGTAGGAGACACAGCAGTAGCATTTATCGTTGGTAACAAGCCATTGGCAGATTGGGATAAATACCTAGCTGAACTTGACAAGATGGGACTTAAAGATCTTGTTGCTACTAACCAAGCTGCTTATGACAGAGCGAAATAATATTTAAAAGAACTTCGCAGTAAAATATTTACCAAAAAAATATTCAAAAGGCTTTGAAACTTAAAATTTCTATAATTTTAGTTTCAAAGCCTTTATTCTACTTAAAAAGTGAGTTGTTAGAGATTGAAAATTATGGACGAAAAGGCTCTAGTAGAAATGTCAGGTGTTACTCGTAAAAAAACATTTTTGACAAGCTTCAAGAAAGATTATTTAACGAACTGGCAACTTTATTTATTCCTTGTACCTGCAATTGTCTATATTGTTATATTTGCATATATACCAATGGCAGGACTTCAGATCGCCTTTAAACAATATAATTTCACCTTGGGGATCTGGGGTAGTGACTGGGTAGGACTTTATAATTTTGAGAAATTTTTTAATTCATATAAGTTTAAAACAATACTTTGGAACACAATTTCAGTGTCATTTTATTCCTTCTTAACATTTCCTCTTCCTATTATTTTAGCCCTTATTCTAAATGCATATACAGGACAAAGATTTAAAAAATTTGTTCAGAATATAACGTATGTTCCGCACTTTATATCCACTGTTGTATTAGTAGGTATGATATACCAAACTTTTAATCCAAGAACAGGATTACTCGGATCATTGTATCAGTTCATTACTGGAAAATTAATTCCAGATGCATTAGCAAACCCCGACGCATTTCAACATATATATGTATGGTCTGGAGTTTGGCAAGGAATCGGATGGGGTAGCATTATATATATTGCTGCATTATCAGGTGTAGACGAACAACTTCACGAAGCAGCTCAGGTTGATGGTTTTACACGCCTACAAAGGGTAATGCATATAGATTTTCCTTCCATCCTACCAACAGTGACAATTATGCTGATCCTATCGGTTGGCCATATTATGGATGTAGGCTTTGAAAAAGTATACCTTTTACAAAACAGTCTTAATATTGATAGAAGTGAAGTTATATCAACTTATGTTTACTTCGTTGCTTTCAAAAGTGGTATAACAGATTTCTCTTATGCAACCGCAATTGGTTTTTTTAATGCAATTATCAATTTTGCATTATTAGTAGTTGTAAATTTTATTAGCAAAAGACTTACTGGGTCCAGTCTTTGGTAAACTATTGAAATAGGTGGAGTATAAATGATAACTAAATCAAAAATTAAGCACGCTGCATCTGATAGAATATTTTATAATGTATCAGCATTCTTTATGCTTTCATTAGTTATAGTAATAGCCTATCCGCTAATATATGTTTTATCCGCATCATTTTCTTCAGGAAATGCAGTAGCGGGTGGTAAGGTATTACTATGGCCGGTAGAATTTAGCTTAGAAGGATATAAAACTGTTTTTAGGAACCAAGAGTTTATAAGATCCTTTTTTAACACCATTTTTTACACTGTCACTGGCGCAACCCTAAATGTATTCATGGCAATGACTTGTGCATATGCCTTATCTCGAGCAAATTTAAAGGGCAGAAATTTTTTCATGTTTATTTTCGCATTTACTATGTTTTTCAATGGCGGGATTATACCTTTTTATATTCTTTTAAAGGACCTAGGCCTTCTCAATTCTATCTGGGCTATGATTTTGCCAGGTGCATTATCTGTCTATAATATGATTATAGCGCGTACATTTATTCAATCGAACATTCCAAGTGAACTTCATGAGTCTGCTTCGATGGATGGTTGCAGTGATACTAAGTTTTTCATGTCAATTGTTTTACCTTTATCAAAAGCAGTAATTGCTGTAATTGCTTTATTCTCAGCAGTTAACATTTGGAACTCATATTTTGGAGCATTAATGTTTTTAAACGATAGAGATTTGTATCCTGTCCAAATTATTCTTCGTGAGATACTGGTTATGAATCAAATTGATACTAGCACGATAGATCCTGAATTACAGCTAAAACTAGCTGGTCTAGCTGATGTATTGAAATATTCATTGATTGTTGTAGCATCGGCACCAATCCTATTAGTATATCCGTTTGTTCAAAAGTATTTTATTAAGGGTGTAATGATAGGTTCTCTTAAAGGGTAATTCTCAGTAATCAACAGATTAATTCAGTAGATTCTTCATTTTCTATCAATTATTATGTATGGTTTAAAATAATTAAGTAGCTCTAGTTCAACGGAACATTGAACTAAGGCTACTTAATTTTTTATTTAGACAAACGATATTACGGTGTAGAAACATATAGAAATATAAGGCCAGTAAATGAATCTTATGATCAAAGGTCACAAATTTAGAAGCCCACTAGATAGTTATTTAGTTTAGTTTACTTCATAGGCGGTTTTTTCTATAATAGATAAGATGTAGGGATGAAAAATTTCGGGAGTGTGTGAATAGATGGCTCTTTCTTGTGGGATAGTTGGATTACCCAATGTTGGGAAATCGACTCTTTTTAATGCAATTACGCAGGCGGGCGCAGAGATGGCGAATTACCCCTTCTGTACAATTGATCCAAATGTAGGCGTTGTGGAAGTACCTGACGATCGTTTGGGTAAACTAGCAGAGATTGTGAATCCAAATCGAATTGTTCCAACAGCTTTCGAGTTTGTTGATATAGCGGGTTTGGTGAAAGGTGCAAGTAAAGGTGAGGGACTGGGCAATAAGTTTCTTGCTAACATCCGTGAAGTCGACGCGATTTGTCACGTGGTTCGTTGTTTTCAAGATGAGAATATTACACATGTATCGGGAAAAATAGACCCACTTGGTGATATCGAGACGATCAACCTTGAGTTGATTTTAGCGGATATTGATTCTTTGGATAAGCGCTTGGAACGTTCCCGTAAGAACATAAAGGGCGGCGATAAGAAGTATCTTCAAGAAGTGGAGTGCCTCGAGCGAATTAAGGAAGCACTATATAATGATCAACCTGCCCGAAGTGTAGAGATTAGCGAGGAAGAACGGTTGCTCATCCGTGATCTTCATCTTCTTACAATGAAGCCAGTACTTTATGCCGCGAACGTAAGTGAAGGGGAAGCGGCGAATGCGGATGCAAACCCGTTCGTGCAAATGGTACGTGAATTTGCTGCTAAAGAAGGCGCCGAAGTGGTGCCAATCAGCGCGAAGGTGGAGTCGGAGATTGCCGAGCTTGAGGGTGAAGATCGTGAGATGTTTCTTCAGGAGTTGGGTTTGACGGAGTCAGGTTTAGATAGATTGATTCGTGCTGCATACAAATTGCTTGGATTGCAGACGTATTTTACAGCAGGGGTACAGGAAGTTCGGGCTTGGACGATCCGTCAAGGGACAAAGGCGCCACAGGCAGCTGGTGTTATTCACACTGACTTTGAGCGTGGATTTATTCGTGCTGAGGTGGTTGGGTACGATGATTTGATCCGAAGCGGTTCGATGAACCTAGCCAAGGAAAAAGGACTCACGCGATTAGAAGGAAAAGAATATATCGTGCAAGACGGCGACGTTATGCATTTCAGGTTTAATGTGTAAGTAAATTAGATTAGGAAAGTGGGAATCCGTATGCTAGACCGGCTTCAAGCATTGGCCGATCGCTATGACAAACTAAGCGAACTACTCTGTGATCCGGATGTGGCGAACGATTCAAAGCGCTTGCGCGAATACTCGAAAGAACAGTCGGGTTTGCAAGACGCTTATGAAGCATATAATACCTATAAGCGCGTATTAGAGCAGTTTAATGATACCAAAGCAATGCTCAGCGAGAAGTTAGATGATGAGATGCGTGAATTGGTGAAGCTCGAGTTTGATGAATTGACTGAAACCAAAGTTGCACTCGAGGAACGATTAAAGGTTCTGATGCTACCTAAAGATCCGAACGACGAAAAGAATGTCATTGTTGAAATTCGAGGCGCAGCAGGTGGAGATGAAGCTGCTCTTTTTGCAAGTGATTTATACAGGATGTACTCAAAGTATGCAGACACGCAAGGCTGGCGTACTGAGGTGCTAGATGCGAGCGTAAGCGATCTTGGCGGGTTTAAAGAGATTATTTTCATGATTACCGGTTTGGGTGCTTATAGCAAAATGAAGTATGAAAGCGGCGCTCACCGTGTACAGCGGATTCCTACAACGGAGTCGGGCGGGCGAATTCATACGTCGACGTCGACGGTTGTGGTGTTGCCGGAAATTGAGGATGTGGACATTGAGATTAAAGAGAGCGACATTCGAGTAGATACGTTTTGTTCGAGTGGTGCAGGTGGGCAGTCAGTTAACACGACGAAATCCGCTGTACGCGTGACGCATATTCCGACCGGCATCGTTGCAACATGTCAGGATGGAAAATCGCAAAACTCGAACAAAGACAAGGCGCTTCAAGTGCTACGTGCACGGATTTATGAGAAGTTTATGCAAGAAGAGCAGGCGAAGTACGATAGTGAGCGAAAGAGCAAAGTGGGCACAGGTGACCGAAGTGAGCGCATACGGACGTACAATTTTCCACAAAGCCGTGTGACAGATCATCGGATTGGGTTGACGTTGCATCGATTGGATGCGGTGCTAAATGGTGATCTAGACGAGATGATCACACAATTAACAATTACCGCTCAAACCGAGCTTATGGAAAAAGGAGAATCGTCCGCATATGCAGAAGCCTGACACGTTGCGTGAAGCCTATGTGCGGGCTTCTTCTTTTTTGGAAATGAGGGGAGTCGCTGAGGCCAGGTCATGTACGGAGTTGTTGTTGCAGCATTTGATGGGATGGAGCCGATCGCAATTGTTGCTGCATTGGAGCGAGCCGTTCCCAGAGGAGCTCGAGGATGATTGGCAGCGACTTGTGGAGCGTAAGGCGCAGGGCGAGCCGGTGCAGTATATTCGAGGCGAGCAGTCGTTTTATGGGCTGCCGTTTCGCGTGACGACGGCAGTTCTAATCCCGCGGTCGGAGACGGAGCTACTCGTCGAGGCCGTGTTGCAGCGGATGCGGAAGCTGTGGCCACCGCTGCTGCATCCCGGATCAGGTGCGGAAGCGGAAGGGCGGGAGCGGGCGCCGCTGGTGGCCGATATTGGTACGGGAAGCGGCGCCATCGCTGTTGCGCTGGCGAGCCACCGGCCAGATGCACGCGTTGTCGCATCCGATCTGAGCGCAGAAGCACTTGAGGTAGCTAGGGGCAACGCAGTAAGCAATGGCGTTGGCGAGCGGATAGAGTGGCTTCATGGTGATCTTCTAGAGCCATTTTTGCAAGAGGGGTTACGGATCGACGTGCTTATTTCCAATCCTCCATATATTCGGGAGGACGAACACTTCGAGTTACAGCCTGAGGTGAGGTTCTACGAACCGAAACTAGCGCTCGTAGGCGGCCTCGACGGTATGAACTGCTACCGAAGTCTAATTGCGGGATTAAAGCACCTTTCGGCGATGCCTTACATCGTCGCGTTCGAAGTCGGACAAGGTCAATCGAGACAAGTTGCAACGTTGCTCAGCGAAAG